>CAZRSD010000363.1:0-1502 GCA_964602645.1 uncultured Myxococcales bacterium | reverse complement strand
TTCCTCCGTGCGCGTGCCTTCGCTCTATGAACAATCAGATCGTCTTCCTGATGCGATTTTGTATGGCAACGCCATAGGCTTCACGCCATCTGCCCTCGAGTTTGAGCGATCGCATACTATCGAGACTTCAGCGTGGTACGGCGACATGCTTGGCGATACGCAAATAAAAGCGAGTTTATCGATGCACCTATCGAAAATTGACGACGCTATAGGCACATCACTCAGGCAAGTAAATACCAACCAAAATGAAATCCATATCGCCGGCATACGCTCCGTGAACGAGGTTATTTTTCACGGCGGCCATTCATTTTCCCTCGGTGTGTTTTACTCAATGGCCTTTCGCAAAGAATTTGATGACGATGGCTATTCGACCTGTCAAGCCGGCTTTTTCAAAGGTTTTAGCAAGCGACGCTATTGCCCATTTGAACTGGGCATCCCTCGCCTCATGATCAAGACCAATATTTCTTTTGACATGGCGTCGGCTGGGGGTATCAATCTTGCCTCGACATTTGCGGGTCGCACCAAAACCGACGATCTTTTTACTGAGCCACACATAAGCTTTGACACGACCTACACATCTAAGCCTATCTGGCGCTACATGACGATTTTTGCATCGGTTCGATCATCATTTTTGGGCTATCATTATCGACAAAGCTCGGCGGATTTTACGACCAGGGCTCGCGATTTTGCGCCGACCATTCTCGCCTTAATCGGCTGGCGCATTAACCTTTAGCCAAAGATCGCAGTTCGAGCAGGAGGGGGGATAATCTAAGGCAAATCGTCAAGACCTCTCCAGGTAATGTCCACTCACCTTCCTGCTTATGCTCGCCGCATCTACGTCTATGCTTTCGTTGACACCCTTGCCTTCAGCTAACAGCTCCTCCTGCCGGGGGCACGCACAAAAAAACCCAAGTGGCCTTGGGTCATCGTTATCAGGTCCGCGCAGCTCTCATCCACCATGATGCGAGAAGCTTCTATCGCCGAAAGGGTCCTGTGCTTGATGGGTTAATGGATCATGGCCATGATCGATGTCGTCACCTTGACCATCATCATCGTCATCACGAAAGCCTGAGCTACCTACCGACGGCAAACGCATAAGTTCTGCGCGAGCAATGCGCCATGCATATTGCACAATCCAAGAGAGGCTACGTTCTTGACGTTTGGCTTCACTTTGCATTTCTCGCAAAATGTTATCGGGAAAATAAAGCGACCGCTTTCTTTTATCTGTTGTTGTCATAGAGCACCTTCTCCGTCTAGGTCTTTCATTTCCATTAGGAACCTCGGGTCTCCCCAAATCAAACATACATTAATTCCAAACACACTGTCAAAGATTAGAGAATCTCATTACCACTTACATATTCACCAACAATTAATATTTTATTTCCTGGTAGTGCATCAAAATTGTTGAGATCTAAATTTCGATGCCAAATTCATATCCGTTGATGAAGAGTCCGGGCCATATCAACGATCTTTTCCTATATTTCTTCGAACCATCCATTGTT
>CAZRSD010000362.1:0-1505 GCA_964602645.1 uncultured Myxococcales bacterium | reverse complement strand
CTTTGAAGAGTTTGCCTGGCGTGGCTATTTAACGCCGCGCTTTGCCGCGTTGAAACTTCACCCCATGCTCAATGCGCTGTTCACAGGCTTGATCTGGGCGAGCTGGCACATTCCCTACTATCTTTACTTCTTCAATCGTCAGGAACTTCAGAAGTACACCCCGTTGAGCATCCCGGCATTTATCCTGATGGCGTTTTTGATCCTGCCGTTGCAGGCGTTCGCCTACGGTGAGTTGCGGCTCTTGAGCAAATCCGTTTGGCCCGCCTGGCTGCTGCATACCCTTGCCAACGCCGCCACACTCGCCTTGATTTCAAGCGGCTTTGTGACAATTCAACGCGACCTGCTCGGCGTTCTCTTTTCGCCCGGCACCGATGGGCTGCTCCACTCGCTGCTCATGGGGGTGATCGGTTTTGGTTTATGGCAAGTGCGCAGGGGGCAGAATTCGAGGGAAGCGGCGATAGCGTGAGTTCGGGATTAGGATTTTGTACATTGAGTCTCAATATTGCAGAGCCCGGATCTTTTCAAACTGTTTTTCGAGCTTTTTTTGGTGTTCTAACGATGCTGCGCCAGGATCAACCACACCGCCCAATGCGTAGGTCAGTTGACGTAAATGATTTGTTAACGCTTGTCGGCTTTTGAGCGTGGCCAACTGTTCGTAGGGAATCGGGTCACCGATACTGATCTGCATCGGTTTTGACATCTTCTGGGTAACTTCGTGGATGATGAGCGAAAGGCGAAGTGAAAGACTAAATTGGCTGACAAGATGAAAGAGTCGGCTATTTTGTCCATGAAAAAAGATTGGCACAACCGTGGCTTTGGTCTGGTGGATCAATTTAGCGGCTGAAATTTTCCATTCGAGGTCGCCAATTGGACCAAAGGGGCTGAGTGCAGTGGAGATGCCGCCACCGGGAAAGATGATCACTGCGCCATCTTCACGCAGCGTTTCAACCGCCTGACGCATGGAGTTGAGATTTGTTTCTATGGCTTCATCTGTGCCACGGAAATCGATGGGCAATACATAAGGCGCAATACGTTCTTCCTGCGAAAGCGCCTTAATGATAAAAATCTGAAACTTCTGGCGAGTCAGCGAGGCGAGTTGACAAATCGCCAAACCATCGAGAACCCCATAGGGATGGTTGGCGACAAAGATCAGTGGACCTGTTGAAGGAATTGCAGCAATTTTGTTTGCATCATAGTCAAGCCGAATCTGCACGCCGCCGACCAAATCGAATCGCCCTGACGAATCGATGCCAAAACGTTCGTATAGATTCGTTCCAGCTTTTTTCGGCCTGTTGCATATTCAATGAGCTGGACCATCAGCTTTTTTGCAAAGCTGTCGACTTCAGTAGAATAGGTTAAAAGTGAGGATGTTTGCGTCATTCCTCATATTCTACAAACGGGTGTGAACAGACTTTTTACAACATATCAAGACTAGGTTAACAACATGAAAAATCTTGAGTTATGAAACCAAAACAGAGTCTGGGTCAGCCCTCGAAGCGATAGCC
>CAZRSD010000361.1:0-1506 GCA_964602645.1 uncultured Myxococcales bacterium | reverse complement strand
GCATCTTTTATCGACCAGAAATTGCAATGTGCGGCGAGTCGTTCCACGGCGGCACGTGATAGCGCGGTGCCGCAGCGCTTGGGCACGTTGTACAACATCACGGGGCGCATGGCGCGATCCATGAGCGTCTTAAACCAATGATATTGTCCCTCGTCGCCCGGGCGCGCATAGATAGGCGTGATCATGAGGTAGCCATCGATGGGCAATGTTTCTAAGTAGTCGAGCCAAGACAGCGTAGCCTCGAGGTTATGGCCAGGAACGCCGACTATGATCGGTACCGTTGGCGACAACGATAGGCAATGTTCAACGATGCGCTTGCGTGCCGCCAGCGACAAATTGAGGCTTTCGCCGGTGCTGCCGAGTACGAGGAGGCCAAGTTGAGATTCTTCCTGCTCGCGGATTAAGCGGGTAAGACTGTCCAAATCGGGGCTCAGATCGCTTTTGAGCGGCGTTACGAGGGCTGTCCATAACGAATAGCTGAAAATATCCACGGCAACTCCACCTTGATGCCAGTTTGAAACTTATTGTGATGCTCCGCTTTTAGCGCAGAAAAATGGCAACCGAAAGCCTTGTCCAGACGGATCACATGCAGATGAACATAAAGTAAATATCAATTTATTAGTGAGATCGTTCGCTTCGGAAGCAGGTGAACACCTCGAATATGAAAGGAGGAGGGGAATTATGAAAAAAACTATCCTAGTTATTTTTTCGCTGATAGCGATGACCTTGGGCATAAGCGCCTTTGGCAATATGCATGAGGGGATGCACCAAGGCGATCAAAAGGGCAAAGGAGACGAGCATAGGCATCGCCCCGATTTCCCTGAGCAAGTCGATCCTCAGGCAGAGGATGCAACGCAAAAACTAAGCCTCGATGATGCGCTCTTATTCATGAACTCGGGTTTGTTTAAAGAACACGAAGAAGAAAAAGCACCTGATCCGGCAAAAGAAGAGCCTGCAAGCGAGCCCGCTAAAGAAGAAGACAAGACTGCTAATAGCATCAATCTCGCTGAATCGATCTACAAATTCTTCCAAAGCGTCAGTGCCAAGGAAGACGAACAAAAAGCAGAAGAGCCAGAAAAGACTCCTCCTGCTGAAGAAGAAAAAACTGAATAATGAACTCCTTCTCGACTGAGCAAGAATGCAGCGTCTCATTACGACGCTGCATTTTTATTTGTCGCCTGCTGCACAACGGATGGCAATTGGCAAAGTGCAAAAAGCGCTGCATGAAACGTGGTAACTCGAAACGTTGGAGCAAGCATGGAACGGGCGCTTTTGTGCAATCGTCGAGGCTTTGATTTTGGTGTTACACCACTTGTGACCAAAGCACGTCATCGCGAAGTGCAATTTGATTTTTCGATTGTGCGAATGCGTAGGGGTGAGCATTTCGCTATCGACAGTGCGCGCGAGTCAGTGCTCTTGCTGCTCACGGGCGAGGTGACGATGGCATGTGGCGAGCGCGAGATGCGCGTTATGCGACAAAATTATTTCGACGAAGCGCCGTCGGCA
>CAZRSD010000360.1:0-1521 GCA_964602645.1 uncultured Myxococcales bacterium | reverse complement strand
AAATCGTCGACGGTGACTTTGCGTTGTGCCGCACCGATCGAGATGCCATCGCCCAGGCCATCACGATGCGACTCAAGACTATCGCTGGTGAATGGTTCTTGGATGCCAATCTCGGCATTCCCTATCTCACAGAGATTTTCGGACACAAGCGCAATGACCGATTTATCAGGCAGCTCATGGTGCCAACGATAGAAGCCGTGCCGGGCGTGAAACAGATTAAGGATTTTAAAATTGACGAAGGAAGTGGGCGCGCCATCAAGGTCAGCTTCACCGTTGTTCTCACCGATCGCACGCACGTCGCTATAAGCGAATCAATAGGATTTTACAGCGCTTAGCATAAATTTCCGAACGCCCTCGCTTGATCTTTTGACCTAGATTTTCCTCGCTGCTCGCTCAAATAGGTCGACTATTCTCGGTCGCAGCGAGAAAAATCTAGGCCAAAATCTCAGCGCGAGGTCATTCGGAAATTTATGCTAAGCGCTGTAAGAATGCCTCAAGTATACGGTTTGACCGATAAAGGCTTTAAGGCCAAAGATCTTTCCACGATCGAAGCAGAGCTTCAGGCGGTTCTGCGCAGGGAGGTCGATGCGACCTTACGCTTCGGTGCCGATAGCGTGGCCGGCGTCATCACCGCTCTTGTCGCCATGGAAGCGCGGCAGGTGTGGGAATCATTAAGTGGTCTCTACAATTCTCTGCAACCCGACACATCGACGGGGCGCGCATTAGATGCGCTTTGTTCACTGACGGGTACCTATCGCCAAAGAGCATCAAAAACTCTCGTCAGAGCGATGCTGACCGTGGAACCCAACACCAATATTCCTAGAGACTCTCTGGTTCGGACTACCGGCGGCAAGATGTTCAAACTCGTCGCCATCTCCGCGAGAACTCCTGAAGACACGGGAAAGGAGATGAAAGCTATATTTGAAGCCGATGAACCCGGTCCTATTATTGCTCATCCCGAAACGCTCGGCGAAATTATGACGCCGGTCGCTGGCTGGAGCAAAGTGGTCTTCAAAGAGACAACTAAGTTAGGAAATCTCGAAGAGACCGACGACGCATTGCGTTTGCGCCGCATGAATCAACTAAGGGCAGCGGGAACGTCGACAGTTGATGCCGTTCGAGAGCGCATAAAAAGGCTCAGCGGTGTACAAGCGGTCATCCTTAAGGAAACAAACCATAGCTTTGAAGCCATCATCATGGGCGGCGAAGATAAAGAAATCGCTCAAACCATTTGGCACTGTCGTCCCATTGGGGTTGCCACGACGGGTAAAATCAAATGCATCATTACCAATTCGATTAAAGAAGAGAAGGAAGTCTTCTTCAGTCGTCCAACCGAAATAGCTTTGACGCTTGAAGCCCATCTTAAAGTCAAACGAGCGCTCAACGATGACGATACCAATCGCATTAGAAATACCATCGCCGATTTCGCCAAGCTTCATTTTTCGCTTGGCTCCGAAGTTTACTCATCGCGCTTCTTTGCGGTGCTGTTAAGCGATTCGCTGATATTGGATGTTACGAGCC
>CAZRSD010000359.1:0-1532 GCA_964602645.1 uncultured Myxococcales bacterium | reverse complement strand
AGACATCCGCATCATCGTTACCCGTTATCCTTAATAATAATGGTTCACCATTGGCTGATACATTGGTTGCCAGAACGCCGCAATAAGCTAAGGAAGGGACGAATAGAAGGATCTGCCAATGGTACAATTTGTTTCACTCAATTATATATTTCTGCTCATGCTGCTTGCGGGCTGTAGCCACATAGTGCCAGCGCCAGCCCGCAAAATGCCGCTGATCAAAGTTTTGCACAAGGGCAAAATTGAAAATGTTCCGCTCGAGCGCTATGTCGCGTCGGTACTCGCGGGCGAAGTTCATCCATCGTGGCCACTCGAAGCGCTCAAGGCTCAAGCTGTGGCATCGCGCACGTATGCGCTCAAGCGCATGGCTGAGCGCAAGGGCCAAGACTATCACGTGCAAAGCTCGGTGATGGACCAAGTCTATAAACGAAAAACCAATGACACGTTCATCAATGCCGTGCGAGAAAGTGCGGGTATCGTGTTAACAGTGAATGGCGAATACGCTGAAACATCGTTTCACTCGACGTGCGGCGGCAAAACCACCGATGCGCGCAGCGTATGGGGCCGCTCCTATCCACACCTTCACGGTGGTGTTTGCGGATATTGTGAAGCGTCACCGACGTATACATGGAATACCGAAGTTTCGCTCAACGACGTGCAAATCAAATTTGGCAACACGATTAAGGGCATCAAAATTAAATCGCGCACCAATGATGGCCGCGTCGACGCCATCGAATTAACAGGTGCTAAACGTCAGAATGTTACGGGACATGAATTTCGCATGGCACTCTCGCCGATGAAAGTAAAATCAACCATGATCACGAGCATCAAAATCGAGGGCTCGCGCGTGAAAATTAGCGGACATGGTTTTGGTCATGGCGTCGGTATGTGTCAGTACGGTGCGCTCGGCATGGCAAAATCAGGCAAGGATTTTCAACAAATTTTAGATCACTACTATCCCGGCACCACCGTCAAAAAATTGTATTAAGCACACAGTAAGGTTACTCGATGGAATTATTGACCGATTACGATTTTCATTTGCCTGAAGAGCTGATTGCAACCACCGCTCTCGACGACCGCGGCGCTTCGCGTCTGATGGTTTTAATGCGCGGTGCTGATGCACCGCATCATGATCAGTTTGCCAATCTGTCGTACTATCTGCGGAAGGGCGATGTTCTCGTCGTGAACAACACCAAGGTCATGAAAGCGCGCATCGAAGCGTTTAAGAAAACCGGCGGCCGCGTCGAGATATTGCTCGTGCGCCCGATCGCGGATGGGGCGTGGGCTGCCCTAATTAACGGCAAAGGGCCATTTTTGGCGGGCACAACACTGGCGCTTGGTTCGAAAGAAAGCCTACAAGAAATTGTCGTCAACGGCAAGAATGCCGACGAGGCTGGCCTCTACGAGATCACTACCACCGTCGATTTGCATGATTATTTGGACAAGAATGGTGAGTTGCCACTGCCGCCTTATTTTCGAAGACGAGCTTGTGAAAAAGACCACGAAAGCTATCAAACGATCTACTGGATCGACGC
>CAZRSD010000358.1:0-1555 GCA_964602645.1 uncultured Myxococcales bacterium | reverse complement strand
ACTTAAGGTCTTTGCCAAGGGCGAAGACAACCTTGAAACCTACGCCAAATGGGATCCAAGTTTTGATGAAAAAAGCTCCTGCAACTAGGGAACACCGTAAAGACGGCGGTTTGTCAACATCACGTCGCTCTTCACGACGCATCGACCTCTTGATTTCGTAAAGCTAGCACGTCAGATTCGTGGCAACCTCCGGAGGTTGCCATGAGCGAACTTCGACCGATCAAGCGGGCCCTAATTTCAGTCTCTGATAGAACGCATCTCGCAGATCTTGCCCGATTTCTCGTTGCTGAAGGCATCGAGATCGTGAGCACCGGCAATACCGCACGCTTTTTGGCGGACCATAAAATAGCGGTCAAAGACATTTCGTGGCTCACCCAATTTCCTGAAATTCTCGACGGGCGCGTAAAAACGCTCAGTGCTCGTGTCTTTGCTGGCATTCTTTTTGATCGCTGCAAAGAACACCATCGGCACACCATCGACGAACATGCGATCGCCGCCGTCGATCTCGTAGTGGTAAATCTTTACCCTTTTGCCGCGGTTGCGCGCGAGCCCAATGTCCACAACGCACGTTTGATCGAGCACATCGACGTTGGCGGTCCCGCGATGATGCGGGCTGCAGCCAAAAATTGCGCAAGCGTCACGGTGCTTTCGGAGCCATCGCAGTATGAAGAGTTCATGACTCACTATCGTCGTGAACTCGGTACGCGCTACACGTTTCGCAAGGGATGCGCCATTCGCGCGTTTTCCCTCACGGCAGATTATGACCAATGCATTGCACGAACGCTTGGCCAAGAAGCACAAGACGACGCAGGGCCGATGACCTTCGCTCTGTGCCACCAAAAGACGCTGCGATATGGCGAAAATCCACACCAAAAAGCCCGTGTCTATTCGCGCGACGACGGTTCGACCATCAATCTTGCAAAAACGGAGTCAGATACCGGCAAAGAATTGTCGTTTAATAATCTTCTCGATGCCAACGCGGCGATATGGTCATTGCGCTGCCTTTGCGATCATCGCGTTGTTACGGAGTCTGCAGCAGTGGTCGTTAAACACGGCATCCCCTGTGGCGCGGCATTGGCCGAGCACGCACACAAGGCACTCGCGCTTGCTATCGCGTCGGATCCGACTAGCGCATTCGGCGGCATCATTGCTCAAAATTATCCCTTTGACCTCGAATGTGCCAAGGCGCTTGGCGATGGTTTTCTTGAGGTACTCATTGCTCCGCAATTTTCTCTCGACGCCGTAGCCGTTCTCTCTTCGCGCAAAAATCTGCGACTCCTCAGTTTGCCCCAGATTATGACTGGCACACTGCCGTCACAAAGCATACGCACCATATTCGGCGGCGCGTTGGTGCAGGACTTCGACACAACGCACACCAACGAAATAAACTGGACCATTCCAACGAGATGCAAACCGAGCAGCGACGACAAGGCTGCGCTCGACTTCGCGTTTCGCATCGTGAAAACAGCACCAAGCAATGCTATTAGCCTTGCGTCAAAGCATCAGCTCTTAGGACTTGGTAGTGGGCAGCCGAATCGTATTCAATCGGTCGAGC
>CAZRSD010000357.1:0-1558 GCA_964602645.1 uncultured Myxococcales bacterium | reverse complement strand
CGTCGTTGCGCAGTTTGTTCGCCGGAGCCAGCCATGCTCCCCGTGCAGGTATTTCCGTTCGTGCACGGAATGACCTGCACGGGGACAGGTCGTCATGTATGCAACAACGACGGAAAAGAGCCGTGGGCCGCTTAAAGGAAAAGTTCAGTCGGGCGCCAAGGCATAAAGCGTTAACACCTCTCCCAATCAAACTCCGCGCGCGCGTCTTCGCCATATCTCATGAGCGCCCCGCGAGGGCCGCTGGCGTTATCGCGAATAAAGACCCAATTTTGCCAAGCGGTCAAGCGACCAAAGATCTTGGTCGCCATGGTTTCTGGCCCGACAAAGCGCAGATTTGCTTCCATGCCACTGAGCGCATCCGGTGAAAGCGATGCGCGTTCTTCGCTAAAAACCCGCAGCTCGTCGTGAAAATCGATTTCATCGAGCAACACGGTGATGAGGCCTCGCTCTTCAGCTTCTGCGAAGGAATATGACAGAGGCGCAAGTGACGCGAGGGATTGTGGCTCACCAAAATAGCGTAGCGCTAACCGCGACATTTGATTCCACGAGGGCAAGAGGCCGAAATTGATCGGCGACAAGCGAATTGCAGAATCACAAGCGTCGTCAAGCAGCGCATAACTACGATCGCTTGCGAACAGCAATTCAGCCATGACGCCGACAAACGGTGCGCTCGGCAAAACAACGGTCACAAGCGATCGCGCACTCACGTCCAGGCGTTTGTAGACGCGACCAATGTGCAGAAGCAATTCGCGCAGAAACCAGTGCGCATCTGGTTTCATGGCGTTGTAGAGTGGGCCTTCTGCCTTAAGAATTTTCTCGGCATCACCTTCTGCATGCAATTCCCACAAACCAACATCGCGATAAAAAAAGCGCAGGCGCAAGATCGCATCGTCGAGTTCACGAAACGATTTGAGCAGCCAGAGTTCGCTGCCTTTTTCAAGCATGGCGGCTACGTCAGTCGGCTCGTCATCAGTCGGCCCCTTAAGCGTGATGCGCGCTACACGATCTTTAAGCTGCACTGACACATTACCGTACGAAAAGCCCTGCGCAGAAATCGACGGTGTTATGGGCACAAGGTGAATGCCCTTGGCTGCCTCGCCTTTAACCTTCGATTGTAACTTCGAAACTTCCTGCGCGATGCCGTCGTGCCATTGGCTTTTGGGGTAAATCTCGTCGACAAGCCGCCAGTCCTTCGCCTTCTGCCCTTTTATGCCTTCAGCAACGGTGGAAAATACATCAGACAAATCACGCCGCAGTTTTCGTTTATCGGTGAGGCGAGTAAGTCCGCCAGTGCCCGGCAACACGCCGAGCAATGGCACTTCAGGCAGCGATACATTTGCCGATTTGTCGTCAATAAGCACGATGCGATCGCACGCGAGCGCAAGCTCATACCCACCGCCTGCAGCAGTACCGTTGAGCGCGGCGAGAAATTGTATGTTTGAAAAGCGCGATGCTTCTTCGAGGTAGAGCCGCGTCTCGTTGGTGTACTTGCAGAAGTTGACCTTAAACGCGTGGCTACTTTTCTTAAGCATGTAGATATTAGCGCCCGACGAGAAAA
>CAZRSD010000356.1:0-1570 GCA_964602645.1 uncultured Myxococcales bacterium | reverse complement strand
ACCGATCCGTTCATTGTCTTCACCTCGAACATATTCGCGATTATGGGCTTACGTGCTTTGTACTTCTTGCTCGCAGATATGGCGAACCGCTTCCATCTCTTGAAGTTTGGCTTGGCCTTTGTCCTGATGTTCGTCGGTACGAAGATGATGGTGGTGAAGTGGATGCACGTTCCTACCAATGTCTCTTTGATGGTGATCGGTGGCATCCTCGCGAGCTCGATTATTGCCAGCTTGATCGCCACTCGTAAAAAGGACTAAAAGAACCAAACACCGAATACGACTTGCGCTAGTTCAGCGCTAGTCACCTGAATTAAGCGAATCGCTTTCCCTTCTGGAGTTCCCTCCATACTTAGGCGCCAATGTCCTCGGACAAAGGCGCCATTTTTTTGGCTCTTCTTTTAGAACTTAGTTTCCACATTCAAACGCACATTCGCATACGATGGTGCATAGCCTTGACGGAAGACGCGGCGCTGATCGTCGCTATACAAGCCATAAGAGTAACTATCTTGATGCAATAGATTACTGAAGGACAAACGTACATTGGTCAGACGCGTGGCGCGCCACAAAGCGTAGGCATCGAGCGAGCGTCGCACCGAGGTGTACACCGTTTGTTGGTCTGAGATCTTCACCAAACCGCCGTTTTGGAAATTGTAGTTGGCGCCTATCGTCACTGGTGCACCAGCAAGTTTGTAATCAAAACCAAGATTAGCGGTCACCGGAGTTTGGTAATCGAGTCGATTATTCGGCCCCTTCACCGCATCGATATGCGAGCGATTCAGCGCGAGATTGGCGCGCCATTCAATATCTGGAGCATCCGCCATGAAGGTGCGCATCGGTAGTTTGGCGTCAAACTCAATCCCGTAGGTCGTCGCGCTACCATCATTGATAGGCTTACTCAACCAGCGACCATTAACTTGATCAATACTGATACGCGTAAAGTCGTCGATGCGACGCGCAAAGCCATTCAGATTGAAAGAGCCACCATTGCTGAAGTAGTGTTCATAACCCAGATCCAAGCCCCACGACAGTTCCGGCTTCAATTGTGGGTTGCCTGTGTTGTCGGGATTGGTTGCTGTATTGCTGATGCTATAGCTACGACGTGGCAGCAAACGCGCCGTGTCCGGCGCTTTGTAAGTGCGCGCAATCCCAAAACGAATTTGATCGTTCTTATTATCAGGCAGCTTGTACAGCGTTTGCAAAATCGGGCTCCACACACTTGAGCGATTTTGAATATTCGCGTAGTCGTTGCCATGACTGGAGGTGACGATACCTTCCCAACGTAGACCGGTATAGATCGAGAACTGCTTGGAATAATTCCACTCGTCTTGCGCAAACAAGGCATAACGATTCACGCGCGCATCGAAGCTATTGTCGAAGCTAAAGCCGCTCAGACTTTCACTCGGGCTGCCGCTTGTCGTGCCGCCGCTATTGGTGCGGATAATATCGCGCTGCTGATCAGTTTCGCTACGGTTTTGCCATGCATGATCCCAACCGAAAGAGAGATCATGATTTTCGATATAAGGCATGGTGTACTTGCCAGAGAAAGTCCAGCCCGTTTCGCGATTACCAT
>CAZRSD010000355.1:0-1590 GCA_964602645.1 uncultured Myxococcales bacterium | reverse complement strand
AAGTTTCCATGGCTAATAGTACTTTTTATCAGTTTACTGCCGGCTGCTCAGTCATTCCTTCCGATGTTGATCGGATGATAGTCTCTTTGCAAACAGCCTCAACTATGGCTTCGAGGCTGCGGAAAGGGATACGGTGTATAATGAGATAGAACGTGCTGCGGCATAGTTGGTAGTGAAATTATGAAAACAGCTACCGACAGGATCACGATCGACGAAGATATTTGCAACGGCAAGCCGACGATACGGGGGAAAAGAATAACTGTACAAACCGTTCTCGAATTTCTTGGCGCCGGTGAGACCGTTGACGAGATCCTCTACCAATATCCATCGCTCGAAAAAGAAGATATCGCGGCTTGCCTTAAATTTGCCAGTTCTCTGATGGATAGAAATTACGTAATTAGGTCCGTCTGATTCGATGCCCAAATTCTTGATCGATGTGAATCTGCCTTATCATTTTTCGCTGTGGAAAGATGATGATCATATCCATCAAAATGACATCGGTGATGAATGGACGGACTCTCAGATTTGGGATTACGCGCTAAAAAACGACTTGACGATCATCTCCAAAGATAGCGATTTTTCTAACCGCGTTATTTTTCATTTCCCGCCACCAAAAGTCATTCATATCCGACTTGGAAGTCTGAAGATGCGCGAGTTCTTCGCCGCAATGAACTCAGTTTGGGACGAAGTACTCGAACTGAATAGAGATCACAAGCTCGTTACTGTTTTTCATGACCGAATAGAAGCGATTGAGTAATATCATTAGATATAATCCAGCCGGCTTCGAAACCGTCGAACGGAATACCGTATATACGCGCGTTTGAGCAAAATTGCTTTGATGCGTCGAGCGGCGCGGGAGGTTAGTGAATGACTTTTAGGCAAACGGCGATTCTCCTTTTGTTCACCCTTTTGATCGGAGCCAGCACCTTTGGAAACGATCTCAGATTACCCGCGGAATGGGAACCTCACCAGAAAGTTTGGCTGACGTGGTTTGGGCAGGAAAGGCGGGATGCTGTTTCGTGCGACATTGTCAAAGCCCTTTTGCCGCACGTCAAACTTACCGTGAATGTTGCGTCCGATGGCATGAAGCAACGTGCGATCAAATATATGGCCGAGCGGAATGTCGACACGTCAAAGCTCGAATTTGTGATCGACCCATATATTGATTTTTTTGTTCGCGACTATGCAATGTTCGTCAAAGATTCGAAAGGAGTAGTGCAGATCGTCGATTTTGCTTATTCCGCATACGGCCGGTTCCCGCAACTGACGGGCAAGCCGATGCCTGAAGAGGAGATGAAGTTTGGCGTTTGGGAAGAAACATTGTCGCAACAATTGAAGCTGCCGATCATAAAGAGCGATTATTATTTCGAGGGCGGCGGTATTGAGTCGAACGGACACGGAACTTTGCTCGTCATAAAAGATATGGCGACCCAGCGAAATCCGGGCCGGTCGTTGGTCGAAATAGAAGGCGAACTCAAAAGGACGCTTGGAGCGCGAAAGATCATCTGGCTGGAGAAAGGCTTGGCTGAGGATAAGCTTTTTCAAAAAGGGGCACCGATTGTCTCCAATTATGAAGGAGCCGGGGCAAAT
>CAZRSD010000354.1:0-1592 GCA_964602645.1 uncultured Myxococcales bacterium | reverse complement strand
CTGTTCGAAGGCGTAGCCCATGTTCAACAATTCAGCGTCCTTCCAAGCGCCAGCAAAGAACGATAAACCAACTGGCAAACCTTTGACCAAGCCCATCGGCACGGTTAAATGCGGATAACCTGCGATCGCGGCTGGCGAACTCGCGCTACCAGCAATCACATCACCTTTTTTGTAATTGATGTCCCAAGCCGGCCCTGTGGTTGGTGCGATCAAGGCATCGAGTTGGTGTTGCTGCATGACCGCGTCAATTCCTTTTGGTCCTGCCAACAATTTCGCTTGCGTGGCAGCGGTCTGATAAGGGGGGTCATTCAAACTACCTTTGGCTTGCGCCATTTGCATGATCTCTTGTCCGAAGTAAGGCATCACTTGTTGGCGATGTGCTTGGTTGAAGCGCATCACATCCGCCATCGTGCGTACCTTCACTTGGCTCGGTGCTGACGCCAGATATTGATTGAGATCCGCTTTAAAATCATAGAGCAGTACAGGTAGTTCGAGTTTGTCGAGGTCAGCGAGGTGCGGCAATTCGATATCTTCGATAATGATGGCGCCTTGTGTTTTCAAAATGGCGATGCTGTCGCGTAGCAATTGCTGCGTCGCTTTGTCATAGCTACTACTGAGGTTCTTGACGAGACCGAGGCGTTTGCCTTTGAGCGCTTGCGGGTTGAGACCCGTGGTATAGTCAGCGGCACGTTGTCGATCGGCGTCCACAGTGGCCGGATCATTTTTATCTGAACCTGCAATCACATTCATCAGTAAAGCGGCATCGCGGACGCTAAGTGTCATTGGGCCCGCCGTGTCTTGGCTATGCGAGAGCGGAACGATACCTGCGCGACTCACTAAACCTAAAGTCGGCTTCAAACCAACTAAACCATTGACTGCGGCTGGGCAGACAATCGAACCGTCGGTTTCGGTGCCGATCGCTGCGGGAATCATGCCCGCTGCCACCGCCGCACCGGAGCCAGAGCTGGAACCGCAGGGGCTCTTGCGAGGATCATAAGGATTGCGGGTTTGCCCACCAACGCTACTCCACCCGCTGGTTGACTTGGTCGAGCGGAAATTCGCCCATTCGCTGAGATTGGTTTTACCCGCGATGATGGCGCCTGTTTCCCGCAATCGTTTGACGATGAAAGCATCTTCGTTCGCCATGTTTTCGGCAAGCGCGAGTGAGCCGGCGGTGGTCACCATACCTTGTACGGCGATATTGTCCTTCACCATCAACGGTAAGCCATGGAGCAGCGCGCGACCTTCTTTTTTAGTGTCTGCCTGACGTGCATCTTGATTGGCCTGATCGCGTAAGACGGTGACCGCATTCAAATAGGGATTGAGTTGTGCACTCTTCGCTTGATACTGCTGTAGGACTTGAGACGCACTTTGCTGACCAGCGGCGAGCTCGGCTTTGATTGCGATGAGGTCTTTGCTCTGAGCTACGCTCAAGTGAGTTGTGCTGGCTAAGATGAGGCTAATGGCAAGGCTGAGTGCTTTGCATTTGATATTTATGTTCGTATTTAAGTTCATGTTCATGCGGTCTCCTGACTATTCTTGTTGATGGCATTGCGAAATTTTCTTGAGATTGTTGAAGCGCGAACTGCGAG
>CAZRSD010000353.1:295-1611 GCA_964602645.1 uncultured Myxococcales bacterium | reverse complement strand
CCCGGACAGACCAAGATTCTTCAACTTATTTCGGAATTTTGTCCTGTAGCCTGGTCTCTGCTTGAACAACATCGAAGCCTACAAGGACTTCACGAACCGCCGTATACGGAACCGTACGTACGGTGGTGTGAAAGGACGGGGGAACTAATTCCCCCTCCTAATCGATCCACTATTTTGTAGGCTTCCTAAAACAACTAAAAGGTTGTACGCGTCGCATCCAAATACCATTCGGTGCCGTCTTTCGTATCTTTGATACAAATACCTTCCTGCACCAATTGATCTCGCATGGCGTCGGATTTGGCCCAATCTTTGTTTTTACGCGCCAACTCACGCTCCTTAATGAGATCCATGTGAGCATCTGACAGCTTGGGGGCCGAAAATTCGTCGACACCAAAACCAAGCACAACATCAAATGCGAGCAGCAACTCAAGCTTTTCCGTGTTGGAAATGGTTTGGTCTTTGACCGCTTCCCACACCGTCGCAAGCGCAACTGGCGTATCGAGGTCATTTTCCATGGCGGCAAAAAATGCCGATTTGAGCTGTTTCGCACGCACGGGATTTTTTGGCTTTTCAGGATTAAGGCGGTAGCTGAGCACACGATTCCTCAGTGACTCAAACGCATTGCGCGCACCGTCGAGCGCCTCAAAGCTAAAGAAAAGCTGCGAGCGATAATGAGCTCCAAAGCACAAATAGCGATAGTGCAATGGATGGTAGCCTTTGTCCGTTAGCGTCGTGAGCGTCAAGAAATTGCCCTGCGACTTAGACATCTTTTCTTTTTGGAGCACCAAGAACTCGCCGTGCATCCAGACATTGACCCACTTCTTACCAAAGCGCGCCTCGCTTTGTGCAATTTCGTTGGTGTGGTGAATGGAAATGTGATCGATGCCGCCGCAATGAATATCAAAATGATCGCCAAGATATTTCGACGCCATTGCTGAGCATTCGATGTGCCAACCCGGAAAGCCTGTGCCCCAGGGAGATTCCCATTTCATGATTTGGTTGGGGAATTTGCTGTTGGAAAACCACAGCACGAAATCGAGCGGATTTTCTTTGCGATTGTCGACTTCAACACGCGCGCCTTCAAGCAAATCAGCTAAATTGCGTCGCGAGAAATCGGCGTAGTGAGGAAAATTAGCGATGCGAAAATAGACGTTGCCATCGACCGTATAGGTGAAGCCTTTCTTTTCGAGCTCGGCCACGAAACCCTGCATCTCGTTAATGTGCTCAGTTGCACGGCATACCAAGGCCGGCCGCTTGATGTGCAATTTGTCGATGTCGGCAAAAAATGCCTGTTCGTAAAATCGCGCGATGTCCCA
>CAZRSD010000353.1:0-285 GCA_964602645.1 uncultured Myxococcales bacterium | reverse complement strand
TTTTCTCGCTTTGACGCCAATTCCATTTTGTCGTCGCCTTCATCGGCGTCGGATTCAAGATGGCCAACGTCGGTCACATTCATGACGTGATTGACGAGAAGCCCACTCTGCTCAAGGGTGCGGCGCAAGATATCTTCAAAGATATAGGTTCTAAGATTTCCGATATGGGCAAAATTGTAGACCGTGGGGCCACAGCAATAAAGACCAACATGGCCGGCGGTTATGGGTGTAAATGGCTCGACTTTTCGCGAAAGGGTATTAAAAAGCGTAAGCACTGATTTCTCC
>CAZRSD010000352.1:0-1612 GCA_964602645.1 uncultured Myxococcales bacterium | reverse complement strand
CCAAAAGAACATCGAGAATTTAGCGAGCAAGCGCGTCGAAATTAAAGATCTCATCGCCAGCGCCTTACTACATGATTTGGCAAAGCTTGCGGTAAATTCCTAAAGACGCTTTTGCGCGTCTACGAAAAATAGCAACGATCTCTTTTTATTCTTCGACAGGAGCAGCCTCTTCTTGCTGCTCTTTAAGCAATTTGTCGACGCGTTGCTTCGCCTTCTCAACAAACGGACTTTTTTCGCTCTTGCTCGTGATGAGGCGAGAATAGAGTTCAATTGCCGCATCGCGATCTTTTAGATCGGTGCGGGTGATTTCCGCCGCCATATAGAGCGCCTCGATCGACTGCGTGGTGTCAGGATAGAGCTCTTCAATGGTTAGATAGCGATCTACTGCCGCTTGATAGCGCCCGCGCTTTTCATAGTATGCAGCGACGTGCTGATTATGTTGCGCGAGATAAGAGAACAGCAAAATTTGTTTTGCTTTTGCATCGGCAAGATATTCGGAATCGGGAAACTGCACGATAAAGCGATCAATTGCCGCAAGCGCCTCCTTGGTGAAGGATTGATCGCGGGCGGTTGCGGGTGGCAATAAAAAGAAATCCGTCGGTACAGCATGAAAGTAACTTGCGCCAACACGATATGATGCATACCCAACATTTTCGTGGCGCGGATGCAACCGAATAAACACTTCGTATGCCGAGGCTGCGTCGAGCCATTTCTTCTGTACAAATTTGGTGTCAGCGATTTTGAGGTCGCTTAACGCGGCGTATTTGGAAAAGGGATATTTGCTGCGCACAAACTGAAAATAGCTCACCGCTTGTTCGTATTCGCCATTCTTCAGCGCTTGTTCGCCCGCTTCAAAATTGAGGCGCACACTTTCAAGGTAACTGCCCTTATATTCTCTCAGGCTCTTTTTGCCGCTCGAACACGAAGGTGTTATGACGACGAGAACCGCCGTAAACAGGGATACAACTATCTTCATAAGCACCTCAGGACCGCGCATAATTCTTGAGCCATTCAATCATAAGAGTTTCATCAATAAACCGTCGCGCGATAATTTTAAAGCGCTCTGGGTTATCACTCACATAGGCAACGATCGGTTTGCTCACGTGGTCAGTGTTTCGAAGCGAATTCTCAGTAAGCACATCTAGAACCGCCCTCGCCGCGTACCAGGACGAATCGACGATGGCACATTCGGGCTTCAATACTTTGGCAAGCACCGCGATGAGCGCACTAAAATGCGTACAGCCAATCAACACCACATCGCTTTCTTTAATTGATCGTGAGAGAAAATGGTCAACCAACGTCGTGATGGTAGCAAAATCAATGTCAGGCTCTTCGACAAGGCTCACGAGCGGACCGGAGGGCTGCTCATAAAGTGCGACGTGCTCACTTGGATCGATGCTAGGCCACGCCTTCACATACGCGCCGGACAAAACTGTGGCTTTGGTCGAGATAATGCCAACCGAGCTTAAGCTTCGATGCTCGAGCACCAACCGCTGTAAGCCATCGATGCTAGGCGCAACCATGCCAATGACCGGTACCTTAAGGGTCTTTGCAAGCGTCGGCAAACACCATGTTGAAATTGTGTGGCACGCGACCACGAGCACCTTGCACG
>CAZRSD010000351.1:1352-1624 GCA_964602645.1 uncultured Myxococcales bacterium | reverse complement strand
CGTGACGCAGCGATTTCATTTGCCGCGGGCACTCTACATTGGCAAAAAACTTGGACTTGGCGTACAGGGAGTTGCGGCCGACCGGCAACGGTATCGAGGAATTGCGTATTCGTACCTACGGGAAAACGGAGCACGACTTAAGGCCTGGTGGAACGTACTCGTTGAATCATCGCCAAAATTTTTGGGGGATAAAATTGAGCTGAAATCAGCAGAAGTCGAAGTTGATGCCCCATAAAATCGTACATAAAAACTCACCAACGCCGCAGACAAAT
>CAZRSD010000351.1:0-1342 GCA_964602645.1 uncultured Myxococcales bacterium | reverse complement strand
CGGATGAACGTTTCCGCCTCGTTAGGTATTTCAAGTCTGACTACCGTTTCGAACGGAGATTGTGCCAATGTTAGCAGCACATGTCGGAGTGGCGGCGAAATTTCAAAGAAAATTGTCGCGGGCGGCTGCAACGCAGCATGCTCTGAGCAGAGAGCTCTTTTTTCTGAAAAACTAAAATATACCGGTTGATCTGGCACAAACGGATGTTCCACCAGACACTGATCGATACTCAGGCCGAACCCAAGAACAAAGAGTGTTTTTAAAACAAATGAAGCGGTACATGCGGCAGGATTAAGCGGCATACTCTCGAGTGTCGCAAGCAGCAGGTCGAATAAGCGCGGTTCTGGCGCAGAGCCGAGCGTAAGACGTGCAGTCATACTCGCCACCCATTGCCGCGCGCTAAGCGCCCTACGCACCTCAGCAAACGTCACCGCTGCAAGCGATCGAGCACGGATAAGCACCGCACGTTCTTTGCCGCTGATGATATCAGCTTCAATCGCCGTACCAGGTTCCAAAAACGGACTATTTTTACTGAGGATTTTTTTGGTACCTTTAACAAGGGTTTCAAGCTTGCCGCGCTCACGCGTGAAGAGTGTTATTACCTCGTCGAATTCACGCCAGGCAGCACGATTCAGGACAATCGCTTCCATAATAACTTCTGTTACTTGATCGCCACCACATAATCTTCGAGCATGCTCATGGCCGCCCGCTCATCGCGCGATACCGTGCCGCCGTGCGCGACAGCCAACCGAGTAGTAAATCGCTCATCCACCCATTCATACGGAATGTCAAAAGCAGAAACAAGCGGTGTAACGCGCTCTTTGATGCGAGCCGCTTCGGTACTTTCACTACCTGTAAGCGTATGCGGCACACCAATGATGAATTTGTCGGGATGAAAATTGCCAACTAACGTTTTAAAAATTTCGGACGAGATAGTCGCTTCTTCCATAGGGACAACGCCGACCGGCAAAACAACTCCAATCGTTGTGTCGACAAAGGCCGCACCCATCCGTTTTGTACCGACATCTAAAGCCATGATCTTCATAGGGCGGCCAGTCGAAATTAAAACTTTAGTTCGCCTGGACGACGCGTCACGACAGTGTTACCACGGCGGTTGATGATAAGGGTATGCTCAAAATGCGCACAGGGTGATTTATCGGCCATGACGATGGTCCAGCCGTCACGCAATGTTTTGACACGTGTTTCACCGGAAAGGGAAATCATCGGCTCAAGCGCGAGCACCATACCGGGCTTGAGAAGTATGCTTTCGAGCGCCGGATCATAATAGTTGGGAACAGCCGGATCTTCATGCACGGCATGACCAACCCCATGCCCCACCTAG
>CAZRSD010000350.1:0-1628 GCA_964602645.1 uncultured Myxococcales bacterium | reverse complement strand
TCGCGCTTCTTTGCGGTGCTGTTAAGCGATTCGCTGATATTGGATGTTACGAGCCTGCAGTTTCGCATCAAAGCCACGGGTAACGTGCCGTCGGAAATCAAGCCCGAAGAAATCGCATCGCTGCCCCCCGGCGACATCACCATCAAACCTACCGTGGAGACCGCTCAATGACGACCCTCATAGAAGAAGCGGACAATTTGTTGTTGCATCAATTCACCAACGCAAACAATCTGAAAGGTTTGATACGGGCCTTGGTGACGCCGTTTCAACAAGCGTCTAACGAATTAGAAAAGCTCCATCACGGTCGCTACATCGATAACGCGGCTGACAAAACCCTCGACGTGATTGGCGCCATCGTAGGCCAACCTCGAAACGGTATGAGCGATGACGACTACCGCCCGTGGCTCAAAGTGGCCATCTACCTTAACAACAGCGCCGGTACCGCCGAGGATCTATATGACATTCTCGGGATTCTCTATAACAAGAAGAACGTCGTCATCTTGCAAGAATATCCTCCTAACGATGTGCAATTCATTCTCGATCATCCGCCGTTCCCTAAAGCGACTATCGTTGCGATAATTCGTCGCGCTGTGCCGGTTACCACACGATGTTACTTTGCTTTTACGCGCCCAACTTCAGTGAACACCAACGAGCTCGTAAACCTTGCTATCAATCGCAAGGACCGTGATGAGCTTGGCGTTCCTTTTAAGTTAGACCACACACCATTTGATCAATCCTATTTTGTCGACTTTAGACATGGAGAAATGACCCATGAGTAATGAAAGACTATTGGTATGGGCCCAAGGCGCACAGGCAAACGTCATCGAGCCGCTTGCATATCTTAAAGAAAGCGGTTGGCGTTATGGCGACGTGCCCATGGCTTCTAACGTCAATTGGCTGTTTAAAACGCTCACCGAAGAAATAGCTACGCTCAAGAAGGACATTTTTACCATAAGAGATGATGTTAGCCGCTTGCGAGAAGATGTTACGAAAGGTCTTCATGCCGTAAACACCGACGTCGAACGCGTACACAATCAGACCAAAGAAGAGTTCTCGAACGTCATGAGAGAAGTCGCCAATTCGAATGAAAAGATCTCGGGAGAGATCGCCTCACTCAAAGGCAGCACCGCAAAAGAGTTTTCGGCGGTGAAAAAAGATCTGACCGGTTTAGGTGACACCACGGCGAGCCGATTCAATTCGCTTACGCAAAATATGGGAAGCGAATTCTCGGCGGTCCGAGCGGAAATCCAACGAGTGAATGAGAACGCCGAAAGCGAGATCACAAAGGCGCTGGAAAAAACCGCAGCGACGTTTTCCGAAGTCAGATTGGAAACCGCGCACACCAAGGAAAGAACCAACGAAGCGTTGCGACGAACCGTTGGCCATACCTATGCACTCGTTCAGCTTGAATTTGTGGGGCGAAAGATTTGTCGGCAGCTAAAGGAGATGGAACACGACCTCAAAAAGCTGTTGCCCGACTATCCCGCTCGTGAATGGCCGGCCGACGAAAATCTTTCGGCGGTACCTCGTGAAGAAGGCGGCATTGATGGCGAGTAGCGTCGACTACAGAGCCAAATTGCTCTCCTTCGAAGCAAAACGCTGGATAGGAACACGCGAACAAGGCAAAA
>CAZRSD010000349.1:0-1642 GCA_964602645.1 uncultured Myxococcales bacterium | reverse complement strand
CGGATGCCGTTTTAAATTGTGTCGGTAATGTTATTCTTGCTCCATGACGCAGCCTATTTCAATTGTTTGGTTTCGCCGCGATTTGCGATGTGCAGATAACCCCGCGCTCACTGAGGCAAAAGCCCGCGGCGCTATTCTTCCCATCTTCATTCTAGACGACAATGGGCCACCTTCGGCGGGTTTTGGTGCGGCGGCGACATGGTGGTTACATCATTCTCTCGCATCTCTCGACACCTCGCTACAACATCACCTCAATTTTTATCGCGGTGATCCTCTGGCAATAATTCGCAAGCTCGCTGCGGACCACAAGGTGAGCGCGGTCTTTGTAAATCGCGGTTTTGATCCGTGGCATGATGACGTGGACAAACGCGTGGCGCAAGAACTCGCCGCAAACGATGTCGAAATGACGATCAACAATGCATCACTGCTTTGGGATCCCGAAGACATCGCTAAGGCCGACGGCAGTCCATATAAAGTTTTTACTGCGTTCTATCATCATTTGCTGAATCGAGAGCACGAGCTTGGTGAACCACTCACAGCACCAACCCATCTGCACCTGATCAAAGATCCCGGCAGTCTCTCGCTCGACAATCTTGATCTCTTGCCACGCATAAAATGGTACGCGTCACTCGAGAAGTCTTGGCACATTGGCGAGAAGGCGGCGCGAGATAGACTGCATCAGTTTATCGCGAATGATCTCGATCGCTATGCCGCAAAACGCGATTTTCCGTCGGCACATGCCATCTCACGCCTCTCGCCACATCTACATTTCGGTGAGATATCTGCGCTCACCGTATGGCAAAGCGTATCGCAAAAAAGTCATCCTTTCCTGCGCGAACTCGTGTGGCGCGAGTTTGCGCACTACCTCTTGCACCATTTTCCGATGCTGCCAGAAAAAAACCTCATTGCTAAATTCGATAAATTTCCCTGGCACCACAACAAGCGACTTCTCACCGCATGGCAAAACGGCCAGACCGGATATCCATTTGTCGATGCGGGCATGCGTGAACTGTGGCAGACCGGCTTCATGCATAATCGTGTACGCATGGTGGTTGCATCATTCCTGATCAAGAATTTGCTCATCGATTGGCGGCATGGTGCCGCATGGTTTCTCGATTGTTTGGTTGACGCTGACCTTGCTAACAACAGCACCAACTGGCAGTGGGTGGCTGGCAGTGGCGTCGATGCATCACCGTTTTTCCGCATCTTCAATCCCATCACGCAAGGTGAAAAATTTGATGCGGATGGTGATTATACGCTTCGCTATGTTCCCGAACTTCGCGCATTGCCCAAAAAATATCTCTTCAAACCATGGTCGGCACCTGACGACGTTCTCAAGAAAGCGCACATCGTGATTGGCACCACGTATCCAAAACCCATTGTTGATCTTGTCTACTCGCGCGAGCGTGCGCTCGCCGCGTTTCGCACGCTTTCGTAAGCGTTGCTTATCTCAACGAAACCCCATGCGTGATCGCGACATAACGTGAAATGGTTTCCTTCATGCCTAACAGCAACGCATCACAAATTATGGCATGACCTATCGACACTTCGTCGACAAACGGAATGGCTTTCAAGAAATTACCAAGATTAACGAGCGACAAATCATGGCCAGCATTGATGCCAAGCCCGAGATCGCGACATC
>CAZRSD010000348.1:0-1648 GCA_964602645.1 uncultured Myxococcales bacterium | reverse complement strand
ATACTTCGACGGGTATTTTTATCGCCGATGTTTCGGGGCATGGCATAGCCGCCGCACTGCTGGTCAGTACGATTAAATCGATTTTTTTACAGCAGCGCGAGTGCGCGCACGATCCCGCACTTTTAATGCATAATATGAACAACGAGCTTTACCCGCATTTGCAGGAACAGTTTATTACCGCGGCATATTGTATCATCGATTTCGAGACGGGCAAAATCCGTGTCGCGCAGGCGGGGCATCCCCCTGTTTATTTTTTACACACTGAAACGCACGCACTCGAAAGGGTGAAACCCAAGGGCCGGTTTTTCGGGTTTGACGCCAATTTGCAGTATGAGACGGCAGAGTTGGATTTATCGCGGTACTCGCGTATTTTTCTTTATTCCGATGGTGTCATCGAAGCCGGATCACTGCATGGCTCTCCTTATACAGTCACGCGGCTTGAGAGATTTCTGATTGAAACAGCGGCGCATTCGGGTGATCGCCTGTTGGCAGAGTTGGAGCGCGACATACAACTCAAGGCGCGGACGCAGATGAATAGGGATGACGACTCGAGCTGTGTCGTGGTCGATTTACGAGCGGCTTAATTTATTTTGCGGCATCGGTCGTGAATTTAGCAAAGAAGGCGAACGACGACATCAGGTTTTGCATGGCGTGAGCCGCAATGGCGGGCCACAGGCTTTGTGAGCGCCAGGTCATGTACTGGAAAATAGCCGCCATTACAAGTATCGGTGGTAAGGCGCTGAGGCTGTGTTTGCCTTCGACATGGCTGAGCGTAAAGACAAGAGCGCAGAAAGCGGCGCCGGCGAAGATCTTCCGGCGGTCTTCGACTTCAAAAACGAGTATGCCGAAGATGAGCCCGCGGAAAATCCATTCTTCGTACGCGGGCACGGCCGCGGCGGTGATGGCGAGAAATGCCGCTTTGTGGCGCAGAATATCCTGTCCGTTCAGAAATCCCAATTGTTGTGGTTCGATTTTGAGAGCGTGATAGAGTACGCTGAAGAAAACCAGGGAAGCAAAGGTGAGGCCGCAGCAGAGAAGAATGTCGCGTAAACGTGCTGCCTGAAAGCTGAAAAAACCGGAGCGTGTAAATTTGAGCAGTAACGGAGCAGGAATCAGGAACCCTGCCATTTGCACGATCACGCTGTGCATCAGGAAGGTGAAGGGTAGCCCGGTTTTCTGCGTCTCGGCAAGATCGATCGGTTTTACCGCGAGCAAAGCAAGACCGATGATTTGAGTCAGCAGAAAGCTGGCCATAAGGTAAACGACAACAGCCGCATACCGTTGCCAAAGCGGCCTTGGATTGGGCTGCAGGGTCATGTCGGCTTTAACGCGAGTAGTTACGCGAGACCGTTGTGACAATGCCACCGCGCGCACCATAAACGACTTTAACATCGGCGCGGCGCATGTCGGCGGCGAGCAAAATGTCATCCATGATACGGTTTACCACATTCTCGTGAAAGATTCCCAGGTTGCGGTAAGCCAGAAAATATTCCTTGAGCGATTTGAGTTCAAGGCAATATTTGTCAGGGGCATATTTTATGGTGATGGTGCCAAAATCGGGCAGGCCGGTTTTGGGACAGATCGCCGTGAACTCGGGAAATTCGAGCAATATATCGTAGTCGCGGTCAGCGTTGATATTTTCGAACAC
>CAZRSD010000347.1:0-1656 GCA_964602645.1 uncultured Myxococcales bacterium | reverse complement strand
CGGACAGGTGCGTATCAATCGCAGCGAAGACTACGACATTGAAGTCTCAAGGAATTCAAGTCGCGAAAGGTGTATCACTGAAGTAAAGCCATTCCACCCTTACAATGCTCCCGGCAGTCAGCAGGAAAAGCATCCTGTCGAAATGCTTATGGAATCTGCAGCTCCTAACAGCAAATACCAGTTCACCATTTTTTCAAAACCTGAGAGCGGCGAAGTAACCCGCGTGGCAGTCTATTGGTTACGCGACAAACAATGGCAGGGACTTTCTTTCGTTCCGGGCTCTCCCTCCTGCTATGAATATGTTTACCAGAAGCCGTGGAAAGAAATCACACAGCCCCGGTCGGTCGATCTTGCCTTGAGGGATGGCGCACTCAAGCTCGCATCCGAACTATCCGCTGATATTCACAACCTCGCCAAAACTGGCGAAAGGCTGTACGGCACCACAGAAGTGGCCGCAGCCCCACAACGCTGAGAAAGACAATGACACTGGTAAACCGAACATCGGAAAGAGTCATAGTAACTTCTGAAAAGACATCTATCGGGGCACGGTCGCAACTTGCCAATGGCGAAGAGTTCGACATAACCGTTATCACTTTTCCGGAACGAAAAGCACAGAACACCATCGTCGTACACAGCGCTTCTCCCTATAACAAGATTTGCAAGCAGCTGTCCGAAACGATTCCCCTTGAAGGCCGGTTGGAACGCAAATATTTCAAACGTACGGCCGAGCCATACATCAACATCATTTGCGACGGCGCTACGCGGCAGATCCAATATACCATCGCATTTTGGAATGCCATTCAGGATGACAATGAGGTTACGCTAGGAATGGCGTTCAGGCCTGGAGAGCCGGACAATGTTTTCTATTTCAATTCTTCTGCGCCCAAAGCGGACCAATGGTCCATACATGATAAACCCACTACCGCCATACTCGCATTGCGTGAGAGCATGCTTGATCTCGCAGCCGACATTATGCCTGATGCCCGCGCACTTTGGCGTGAAACCACGCAACTTATCGATGCACCAATGCTAGCCTGATCATCACCATGAACCTCTCCGAACTCTCAAAAGACGAACGCGAGCTGATCGAATCCATCGCACAGACCTGCAAAACGCTTTTCCTGCTGCAAAAAGACCTGTCTCGCGAACATGATGAAGCATTTGATCAATACAATGGCATGTTAAAACATTATCGCGACCTGCCTTCGGCTGCTAAAGAATTCACACCGATTCCCGATGCCCCCTCATATTTTCATGATCGCGTATTGAGTGAAGAAGCGATTGACACGCTCGACAGCCTTGGCAACACATCGCATTACATGAATGATTTCATTCATCTTGCAGTCCATGGCCAGTTCATTCAAAGCCGCGTTCAAGTGCAACCTTATGATTATGCCAAAATGCAAGCCATGATCACGGATCGTCTCAACACCGAAAAAGAATCGGAAAATCTCGGCCGGTGGAAAAAATTCCTGACCCAGGTGGCCGCAGCTTTCCAGGCAGCCAACCCCGATGCCGATATGCTGCCAGACGATATAAAACGCCTCCAGGACATTCAACAAAACATTCTACCAAAGCTGGAAAAACAGACCGAACGCTTAAGCGAACTCGCGCAGCAATGGTATGCGCGGCAATCCACCTTCCGTGACGCCTTGG
>CAZRSD010000346.1:0-1659 GCA_964602645.1 uncultured Myxococcales bacterium | reverse complement strand
TCCAATGGCGCTCAAAGAAGTAGCCAGTGTTACTATCGAAGGTGCGCGTGTACTCCGTATTGCTCCATGGGACAAAAGTCAGACTAAAGAGATAGAGAAGGCGATTACAGTCGCCAATCTTGGCCTTTCCGTTGTCGTTGATGACCAAGGACTCCGCGTTATGTTCCCAGAACTTACGGGAGATCGTCGCCAACAGATTGCCAAGACCGCAAAGGAAAAGCTTGAAGAAGCAAAGAAACAGGTTCGTGGCCACCGCGATGTCATTGTCAAAGATTTGCAGACTAAAGAAAAGGATGGTGACATGGGCAAGGATGATGCCTTCCGTGGCAAAAATGATGCTCAAAAGCTTGTCGATGACATGAATAAAAAACTCGAGGACATGTTTGCTAAGAAAGAAAAAGAGCTCTTGAGTTAAACATTGAGCGTCCCCATGGTTACCGCCATTATCTTTATCATAGTCCTTGCCATTCTGATTTTCGTACACGAACTCGGACATTTTTTGGCTGCACGCGCTTCGGGTATTCGCGTAGATGCGTTCAAGATTGGCTTTGGCCCCAGAATTATTCACTGGAAGAGAGGGGAAACTGAATACGGCATCAATCTCATTCCGTTTGGTGGATATGTGAAGATTCACGGCGAAAATCCTGATGAAGAATCAGTCAGCGGTCCTGATGCGGCGAGAAGTTTTGTCAACAAGCCTCGGTATAAGCAGGTCATGGTGTTGGTTGCAGGTGTAGCTTTCAATTTTATTTTTGCCTGGCTTTTGTATACATGCGCGTTTCTTTCTGGCGTTACCGCGACTACGGATAGTTTTGAACGCTACGCGGACAGGTTTGCCGATGATCGCGTGATGATCGTTCATGTCGAACAAGGCACGCCAGCGGCCGCGGCAGGATTTGCGGTGGGCGATACCATCAAGCTGGTGGTGAAACCCGCTTCTGTTTCGACGTCTGACTCGTTCCAGTCCGCCACATCCACTGCCGTTGGCTATGAGGCACCTGTAACTATCGCCGACGTCCAGGCATTGATAGCGGCAAGCGATGGACGAACGTTGAAGTTTGAGGTTGAACGCAATCATACTTCTAAGATTATTGAGGTAATGGCGGCTAAAGGCATTGTATCCGGCGCCACCAGCACCTATGCCGTTGGCATTGCCATGCAAAAAGTGGGTGATTTGCGTCTGCCATTCATCTCAGCGATCTGGGAAGGTCTGCGATATACAGGGGTCATGATTCGCGAGACAGCAGTGGGCCTCTATACATTTGTGGTGAATATCTTCCAAGGGACTGCCAACTTCGCTGATGTGGCAGGGCCAGTTGGTATTGCGGGAATCGTCGGTAATGCCGCTGAACTCGGCTTCACGTATCTTATTATGATCACGGCGCTTATCTCTATCAATCTTGGTGTCATCAACCTTATTCCATTTCCCGCGCTTGATGGCGGCCGAACACTCTTTGTCCTGATTGAAGGCGTCATTCGACGACGTATACCGATGAAATTTACGAACCTCGTGAATACCGTGGGCTTTATTCTACTCATGCTTCTTATGGTTGTGGTGACCTATAAGGATGTGGCGAAGATGTCTAAGTAATACGAGATTATTTGTTGTCTTTTTTAATATCACGAGTTATCCACATGCCAAGTAAAATTATGGCAATG
>CAZRSD010000345.1:0-1674 GCA_964602645.1 uncultured Myxococcales bacterium | reverse complement strand
GCTTAACCGGCACCGCAATGGCTTCGCGCCCGTGAGCGTTTGCGGCAAGCGGATACATTACGAAGGTTGGCCAGGTATACAACATCGCTTCATCTGGCCCGAGGAGACTGCGCACCAAATTGACGATCAATTCGCTGGTGCCGTTGCCGATGGCGACGTGGTTTTTCTTGATGGCAAATTCTTTGAAATGCTCAACGATCCGTTCGATAACCAAAAAGCGCTTTGCGTTTGGGTAAAGATGTGCTTGATGCAGCGAATCACTGATCGCTTTTATTGCAATCTTCGACGGGCCGAGGCAATTTTCGTTGGACCCTAGTTTGGCCCACACTGAAATACTTGGATCATTTTCGATCGCTCGACCTGGAAGATACGGCTCCAACGACATAATGTGAGATTCAGCGAGTTTCAGCATGATCGTAGTCCCCCAAAAGCATGCGAAGGTAAGACAACATGAGATCGATAATTAAACTCTAGATCTGTTGGTATCGTTAAATCGGCATTTGGTTTTTATGAAATTACCAATTGGTAAAAATTTTCTTTGTTGAACCACGTAAATTGTCGCTTGGCGTATTGGCGATGACGCGTTGCAGTTTTTTTTTGCCCATCTACCAAACTGATCTGGCCATCGTATACCATGAGCGCTTCTTGATAGCCCATGACGTTCAAAGCCCAATGATCTTTTGAAAGACGTTGACGAAGCACAACCGCCTCATCGATGAGGCCTTGCTCAAACATAGCAACGACACGCTCGGCGATGGTCTCTACAAGCTTGGTGCGTTCAGGTTTTTTGTAGAGCCAATGCGCCTGCTGTGTGACGCTACCTTCTTTGAAGCTTCGTCGCAACGCTGATGGCTTCTCGCCAGTCACGGCGTAAATCTCAAGTGCTCTGATTATGCGATAGTGATCATTGCTTTTGATAGTAGCCGCTGATTCTGGATCGACGTCGGAAAGTTCGTCATAGAGATGCGAAAGCCCTTGACGTTTCACGCGCGCTTCGAGCGCCAGGGTAATCTCTGGGCTCGCCTTAGGCACGTCACCGAGGCCATAATAGAGCGCTCGCAAATAAAGCCCGGTGCCACCAACGAGAACCGGCCGCATGCCGCGACTTTGCACATCGGCAATGGTGCGCCTGGCAAATTCAACGAACGCGCCTGCATCCATTTTGTCGGTGCTCGGATCGACGCTGCCGTAGCCGTGATGAGGCACGCGACGCATGTCATCATCATTCGGGCACGCTGTGCCTATGGCCATGCCCGCATAAAATTGCCGGGAATCTGCGCAAATAATCTCGCCTCGATGACGTAGCGCAAGATCTATCGCCAAACGAGATTTGCCGCTTGCGGTTGGGCCCGCGATTACCAAGGGTGTCAAAGCGTTGCGCGTCGTCATCTACTTTACTCGCGACGAATTAACCAAGCAATCTGGTACCGCTGACGATCAGCAGTCGCAAATGATGAGTTTGTCTGTGGAATAAATGGTGGTCCCGGTAAGACTCGAACTTACGACCTCCACCTTGTAAGGGTGGCACTCTACCAACTGAGTTACAGGACCAACAACGTTGAAATGTCCTTTTTGCTCAAATATCTTTTGGAGTCAAGATGGGATTTAAGATTGATATATTTTCTCCGACCAAAGAGCACGAACTTCTGCGCGATATGGTGCAAAATTTCGCCA
>CAZRSD010000344.1:0-1675 GCA_964602645.1 uncultured Myxococcales bacterium | reverse complement strand
AACACAAATACATGCGACCTACAATTTGCCGCTCATGGAGCTCATGTTTCAGGCACATCAAGTGCATCGTGAACATCAGCCCGTCGGCAAAATTGAGCTTGCGCGATTGATTTCTATTAAGACTGGTGGGTGTCCAGAAGATTGCGGCTATTGCGGTCAGTCTTCGAAAGTGAAGCTTGGCGTCAATAAAACACCATTGATGGCCCATGCAACGATACTTGCCCACGCCAAAAAAGCCAAAGCGCAGGGTGCTACGAGGTTTTGCATGGGTGCCGCATTTCGATCGGTAAAAGATGGCGATGCATTTGATCGCATTTGCGACGCCGCGCGCGCGGTGAATGAGCTTGGCCTGCAAGTTTGCACGACGCTCGGCATGTTGACCGTCGCGCAAGCACGAAAGCTCAAAGATGCAGGCGTCCATGCTTACAATCATAATTTGGATACCTCGCGGGAACACTATCCAAACATTGTTACGACGAGAACCTATGATGATCGTCTCAATACCTTGCAGGCCGCGCGCGATGCCGGCCTCACCGTGTGCACGGGCGGCATCTTGGGGCTCAATGAAACGTTTGACGATCGCATTTCGCTCTTGTGCACGCTCGCAAATCTATCGCCACAACCCGAAAGCGTTACGATAAATACCCTCGCTAAAATTCCCGGCACCCAATTCGCCGATGCAGCTGATTGCAGCGTAAGCGATCTCGTGCGCACCATCGCGTGCGCGCGCATCTTCTTACCGCATGCGCGCATCCGATTTAGCGCTGGGCGTCGTGAGCGCAGCACCATGGAGCAGCTTTTGTGCTTTTATGTCGGCGCCAATTCCATTTTTATCGATGATTCGCTGCTTTTGACAAGGAATGTTTCGTTCGAGCACGACCAAGCAATGCTTCAGGAACTAGGTCTTTCTGCGATGGATGAATGCGATGTACAGTGCAGCATCGCATCTTAATGCACTTCATCACCATGCGATGATGTACCCGCGCGAGCTTAGGGTTATGCGCGGCATCGATTTTTGCTCGAACGATTATTTGTCGCTCAAAAATAATGCGCGCGTGCGAGCACGAATGCGCGAGTTTTTTGACGACGATAGCAAAGCCTTGTGTGCGACAGGGTCGCGTTTGGTTTCGGGCCATTGTGAATCTGTCGAGCACCTCGAATATACATTTCGCAATTTTGTGCAAAGGCCACGTGCGCTTTTTTTCGCAAGCGGCTACCAAGCTAATCTCGCTGTTATCGCCAGTATTTTTTCAGGCTGCGCAATTTTCTCCGATGAATTTAATCACGCAAGCATTATTGACGGCATTTTGCTCCGACGCGGCGAAAAATTTGTCTATCGCCATCACGATCTCAATCATCTTGAAACACTCTTAAAGCAGCCGTGCCTGTCGCCGAAGGCTATCATCACTGAATCGGTGTTTAGCACCAATGGTGCGGTCGCCGACATTGCGGCGATCAATTTTCTCGCACAGAAATATGACGCGCTCTTGATGGTGGATGAATCGCACGCGACGGGCATCCTCGGTGACAACGGCGCGGGCTTGGTAAGTACGCTTTCTTCATGCAAAGAGCATATAATCTCGACCCACTCATGCGGCAAGGCACTTGCTTCTAGTGGCGCGTTTGTCGTCGCAAGCGATCGCGTCATGAGCATTATAAAAAACCAGAGTCTTCA
>CAZRSD010000343.1:0-1689 GCA_964602645.1 uncultured Myxococcales bacterium | reverse complement strand
ATCGCTGCAGCGGGCAATGATGCTGCGAAAATGCAGCAGTATTTTCGACGTTCGCTGGCTCTCGATCCAAAGCAAGAACACCTCTATCTAGAATTCGCGTTCGCTCAGTTTCAATTAGGACAGGGTGAAGATGCGATCGCTATTTTGATGGCTGGACTTCATGAGTACCAAGACCACCTTGGAATGTTGCAATATTTAGGCAACATCCACCTCCACTTAAAACACTATTCGCAAGCCTACGATGCTTACCTGCGGGCGATCGCACAGCAGCCAAATTCTGTGGAGCTGCGTTATAACCAAGTGATCGCTTGTATGACTTTGGTGAAATATGATGAAGCCCTTGAGCACTTAATGCATATCCAAACCTTGCAGCCTGAGCATGTGATGGCGAATTTTGAAGAGGGTATGTTGCGCTTACAGCGAGGTGAATACGAACGCGGTTGGCGGCAATTTCAATGGCGTTGGAAAACACCAGCGCTCGCCGCTGCGAAACTCAAGACCGACAAACCCATTTGGGATGGTAGTCAGGAGCTGAAGGGTAAAACTATCTTGGTCTTATCCGAGCAAGGCTTTGGTGACACCATCCAGTTCTGTCGCTTCATCCCACAGCTTAAGCAACTAGGGGCACACATTGTTTTTGTTGTTGTGCCGCCTTTGCTTGAACTGATGAAGCAGGTCGAAGGTGTCGATGTTTTGATTAGTAATAAGGAAGCTTTACCTCACTTCGATTTTTATTGTGAGTTGATGAGCTTGCCCATCGGGCTCAAAATAACGACCAAGAATATTCCTTTGGCGTCTTCGTATTTGTCATCTTCTCTATTCAAGCGACAACAATGGGAAGAACGTATTCAAGCGCAGGGAGTTGGTCTGCGCGTTGGCATCGTGTGGTCAGGTAATGTGCATCATACGAATAATCACATGCGTTCAATTCCGTATGAGTTGATGCGCGAGCTGTTTTGCTTGAATGCCCAATTTACGATTTTGCAAAAAGAAATCTCTGACGCTGAACGCGTCGACTTGACGCGTTTTGATCATGTATATTTCTATGGCGACGAATTGGGTGACTTTACCGATAGTGCGGCATTGGTCGACTTGATGGATGTGGTGATCACGGTGGACACCTCAATTGCCCACCTGGCTGGAGCGATGGGTAAACCAACTTGGGTACTGCTTTCTTTTTTGTCGGACTGGCGATGGTTACGCGATACAGAAAACAGCCCTTGGTACGATTCGGTGCGCTTGTTCAGACAGGGGATCTGGCGCCCATGGACTGAGCCAATTGAGGCTGTGAAACACGCCTTGCGAGCGAGAATCAACGTAGAAAATAATTGAGTGGTATTGCGTGAGCAGAATTATTTTGCATCACTTCGCCATTCACCAGATTTGCCCCCACGCTTTTCATTGACTTGTATCTTCCCCATAACCATACCTCGATCGATAGCCTTGCACATGTCGTAAATGGTGAGTAGGCCGACTTGAACTGCGGTTAAGGCTTCCATTTCAACTCCCGTTTGCCCATGCGTTTCAACTTGCGCTGTGCATTTAATTTCGGGCTCTTCGGGGAAAATTTCAAATTCAACCGCAACGCGAGTGAGCGCCAATGGATGGCAAAGTGGGATTAGATCGCTCGTTCTTTTTGCTGCCATGATCGCGGCGATGCGAGCGATGCCTAAAACGTCTCCCTTTTTC
>CAZRSD010000342.1:0-1697 GCA_964602645.1 uncultured Myxococcales bacterium | reverse complement strand
TGCCAGCGCGGTTACGATCAGTATTTTGGAGCACGTAGCCACCAGCACCTGACGTATTGGTGCCCATCACAACGGCGCGCCCATTGTCTTGCATGATCGCCGGGAAGAAATCACCCCCCGAAAAATCAAACTCGTTGGTGAGCAAGAGCACTTTCTTGGTAAACCGATACTTGGCATTTGGTTGAATGTAGTCCACACCATAGAGGAAGTACGGGTCAGTCAAGGTTTTGCCCTGATTCCATTGGTCCACCACGAATTGATAATAGCTCTTTAGATGCGTGAGGAACTGCAAATCGAGTGGATAGCCCTCGAGTTGAGCTACGGGACCAGGCAATTGCGAAGCAAGCGCAATGAGTGCATCGACTTGTTTAAGGAATTCTTTTGCTTCCCACACGTCGCGGGAATCGATGGTGAACTGATGACGTGGCGTTACAAGCGGTTTGTCCGTGAGCATCGATGCAAGCGTATAGAGATAGAAGACGCTTCCACCAGGATTATTGAGTTGGTCGATCACGAGCACATCGGCGATGTCATTGACCTTCGCGACAATCTCACCGAATTTCTCGGCGTAGAATGGCGCATCGCCAACATTTTCGTCGGGAACATAACTCGGCAAACGAATGAAGCCGACCAATTTGTTGTCTTCATTCATATAAACGTAAGCTTCCCACGGGTTGGTTGCGTCGGTGCGCCAAATAATTCTGTCGCCGAGCACCGGCAAATAGCTTTCTTTCTTGCCAAACGCCAATGGATCGCGTGCCGCACCAATTGCGGGAATTTGATTAAAGACATCAGCAAATTTTATGCGGAAGGAGCGATTGTCAATATGGCGATACACGTTTTCAAGCACCGCGCGTTGCTTTGGTGCAATGTGGAGCAGCGGCGAATTCGCAAAGAACTGATTAATACGCACACGTTGAGACTTGACGAAATTGGCGTTATTAACACCGGCATTCACATCCCACACGACTTGCGCAACCACAGTCTTATTGCCACGCAAACCCTTAATGACGACGGAGCCGCGCTCAATTTTGTCGAGTGCCGCCGAGGAACGGCGCGTAAGCTTTCGTGCGGCGAGGGACCAGTCGGTCAATGATGGTTCATCGAGTTTGCCCATGAGCTGATACGCGAGGTCGTTCACGGACACATCGTTCATGTGTGTGATTTCGTCGCCGAGTTTGAGGCCGAAATTGGTCATCAGACTAGGAGGAAGATAAGCAACATAGTATTTGCCGTCGATGTATTTAACCGAAAGTGGCAGTGTTGCAACCGTGTTACTCGCAAACAAAATGCCGGTGTGATAGTCGCGCGTGGCCTTAAAAAAGTCGGCGAGGCTTTGATGGAACCCGTCTCTGTCACCACTATTCGACGCAGCAGACAATTTAGTAAGTTCGTCTTCTAAATCCCATGCGAAACTGTCGGATTTCCATTGCTTCGGTGCATAATAATCTTCAAAGACGACGCGAATGTTCTTAATGATTTGGTTCATTTCATCGGCAGAGGCAGCTTTTAGGCTCAGGCTCAATAATGCCAACGCTATGAGGCCAGGCCCTGCTTTCCTAAATATCATTTCTCCCCCTAGAGACATCACGACTTTTGATGCTCGTCTCTAGAAGCAGAGGAATTTTTTCTTCAATGTGTTCACATTTTTTTCCAAGGAATTTGTGCACGCAATGGTTGCGTGCACTGCTCTTAAG
>CAZRSD010000341.1:0-1701 GCA_964602645.1 uncultured Myxococcales bacterium | reverse complement strand
TCATCACGCAGAAGAATCAGCGCCCGAAGAAGGATTGGCTCGAGTTTGTGAAGACCTCGCGCGCGCGCACCAAGATACGTGCGATGATGCGCCAGCTCGAGCGCGAGAAGAGCAAAGAGATTGGCCGTGAACTGCTTGAACGCGAGTTTCGTCGTTACGGCACTTCGCTGCAGCGTGAAATCAAGAATCAAACCGTTGAGGTGGCGCTTAAAGAGAAGCGCTGTGCCAATCTTGATGAGGCTTTGGCACTCATTGGCTATGGCAAACTTGAAGCACATTCGTTTGTCGAACAGTGTTTACCCGACGAAGAAAAGAAAATTCCCTACCCGGAACAACGACGCTCGCGCATTGGTGAGCTGTTCGATAAACTGGCGCGTCGCGGTACTGGCGGCATTCGTGTCGAAGGCATTGACGATGTTTTGGTGCACTATGCGCGCTGTTGCGCACCGGTAAAGGGCGACCCCGTCATCGGTTTTGTGACACGTGGGCGCGGGGTGACTATTCATCGCCGCAATTGTCCAAAGATCATGGAGCTCGATGCTGACCGCCGCATCAGTGTGACGTGGGTTAGTGACTCGCAAATGGTGCGACCGATATCGATCACCGTGACGACCGATGACCGCGAGGGTATGCTCACCGATTTGTCGTCGGTGTTTGCACGCATGAACATCAACATCTCCGAAGCAAAATGCCGCGGACTTGGTGATGGGCAAGCGATCAACACGTTCAAATGTGGCGTAGTCGACGTTGAGCAACTGAAAATTGTTATGCGCAAACTCAGTTCACTAAAAGGCGTACATCGTGTGGAGCGTTCGAATATTGGCGAGTAGCGCTATTTTTATTCCCATGTGTGCACAAAAAAGCCCCGAAAAAACTTCGGGGCTACTTTACCGCGCCAAGCGCGACCGTTTTAGCGACTCATTGAGGCGATAAACTCAGCGTTGGTTTTGGTGTCTTTGATACGGCTCTTAAGGAATTCCATAGAGTCGATAACATTGAGTGGGTGGACGAGCTGACGCAAGATCCAAACGCGGTTGAGCACTTCTGGCGTGAGCAAATGTTCTTCCTTTCGCGTACCCGATTTGTTGATGTCGAGGCACGGGAAGACACGTTTTTCCATGAGCTTGCGATCGAGCACGATTTCCGCGTTACCCGTTCCCTTGAACTCTTCGAAAATCACTTCGTCCATGCGGCTGCCCGTGTCGATGAGGGCGGTCGCGATGATGGTCAGTGAGCCGCCGCGTTCAACATTACGTGCAGCACCGAAGAAACGCTTTGGCTTATGCAGCGCATTTGAATCAACACCACCGGAGAGAATCTTTCCGCTCGGCGGCACCACCGTGTTATAGGCACGGCCAAGGCGCGTGATATTGTCGAGCAAAATCACAACGTCTTTTTTATTTTCCACGAGGCGCTTCGCACGCTCGATGACCATCTCAGCAACTTGGACGTGGCGCTGTGGCGCTTCATCGAAGGTGGATGAAATGACTTCGCCCTTAACGTGGCGCTTCATGTCGGTCACTTCTTCTGGGCGTTCATCGATGAGGAGCACGATGAGCGTGACGTCCGGATGGTTTGTGGTAATGGCATTGGCAATCTCTTGCATCAACACCGTCTTACCCGTACGCGGTGGTGCCACGATCAATGCGCGCTGACCTTTACCGATGGGACAAAGTATATCAATGATACGCGTCGAAATCG
>CAZRSD010000340.1:0-1708 GCA_964602645.1 uncultured Myxococcales bacterium | reverse complement strand
CGCCAAATTGATGAGAATCATGCCGCCAAGAACGCCCACCAAAATGCCAACGGTGGCAAATGCGTAGCCGATACTGAGCGCTCCTTCAAAGCCATAGCTATCAAGCACCGACCCGATGGCCGCAGCGGTGCCGTGGCCGCCAACGAAGCCTGCCGGCAGCAGTAATGAAAACCCTTGCGGCAAATAGGGAAAAAATGGATAGAGTGCGACCAAACCAAACAGCAGCGAAAAGCCATATTGGCCAAGGATCGACGCCAAATTAAAGAAAAAGCTATCACCGGAATGTTCGATGGCCTCTTTGATCGAAAGGCGCTTTTTTCGTTTCCCTAAAAACAGGGTCGAGAAGAGCAAGACGACGAGAAACCCAGGATAGGTGGCAATGTTTTGCACACCAGACTCATCAACGCTGAAAGGTAGTATATCCAAAAACTGTGGACCGAACAACAACCCCAAGAGACCTGCTATGACAGCGGTCGGCACGTAGGTATTTTGCAGGACTCTAATGCGATTGCGAAGTAGATGAGAGAATAGGATTAGCGTCGATACAATGCCGAAATCGGCGAGCACCGAAAGAGAGAGACTAGACGCCATGAACCCTCCACAGAGAACTAAATTTTTGGATGATTTCCTTCTGTCACGGCGAGCCCTTTCATGACCTACGTAAAGCATCGACAGAAGGACATCGTGATGCGATACGACGCGCACAACGTTACGTGAATCAAATCGGCACGCTGAGCCGACAACGTACTAGTTGCTAAATACTTCTAAACCAAGTACGAATTTGACTAGGCCGCGTATTGCACATCAATCGATGTTTGGCAAACCGGGGATAAATTTTGCAGACGATCGCAAGGTTTAGAGACCCTCATAAAATCTCATGAACTTTGCGCGCGACGGTGAAAAGCTCGACAACATTTTCGAGGGTCTTGCAACGAATGCGCTTCTTAAAAAGTCCTGGCAACCGTTTCAAGGCACTTGGAATTAGTCACTTTTTATTAATTACGAAAACGATTTTGTTATAGTATTACAAGTGTGCTTTAAAGGGCTATTTTGATGACAACGTTAAATTTGGTTAAGCGACTAACCATGCCGTGCCTCGTGGCATCCTTGTTTTCTTGCGTCAAAATGCCGCTTGATATTACGCTGAAGGACAAAATTGAAATCACCGAACAGCAAGTTCAGGAAATAGCTGAGGACATCTTCGAGAAGCTCTCCGAGCTTGACTTCAATTCACCGCCACCACCAGGGATACCCCACACAGAATGCAGCGCCGCATACAAAATTTGGTTGCGCAAACAATTCGATCGCGGTTTGGTGCCAAAAGACATTATCACTGCGGCCGAATATGGCGTATCAAGTAGCAATCCGCAGATCCACGCATGTCGCTACATTGATTTTGAGGAAGAATATAAAAACGCCGTCGGCAAGAGCGCCGGTGATGAAAAGCGCAAGCGAAAAGCCATCATCTTTGGTGTAAGTCAATTTCGCGAAAAGCTGATATCAAATAAGTGCACCGAGAACTTTCTTGATCTCGATAAAGAAAAAATAACCATCACTGGTATCGAGTTACATGTGGTTGAAAATTCACTGTCAGTGAATGCACCACGCTACAAGCTCTATTCGAGCTATGAAGACGACAGCCTGCGCGATGAAATCGAAGGGCAAACCCGACAGGGCTTGCATCGCCAGCTTGGGCCCAATCCCCGAG
>CAZRSD010000339.1:0-1720 GCA_964602645.1 uncultured Myxococcales bacterium | reverse complement strand
GCACCATTCATAGGGATAAGATACCAAAGCCACCTGCTCTGGTTCGAGCACTTTCCACGCGTTTGCATTACGGAAACGAAAACGTTTGGGAGGATGTTCCGCGTGGCTGATGAGAAGCCTCGTCGAACTCAGTTTTTCATACAACCCCGAAGCCTTCAGTAGATCGTAATTCGCGCGGTAAGATTTATTTACAAGACGATAGATTTTTCCGCGGTTTCGAAAAATAAAACCGGATGGATCACGGAACGAACCCGGGTGGATCTCCGTCGTCAGTTCGCCCATCGCTTTACCGGAAAAAAAGTTTCACCGTAAGCGAGGTCAGCAAAGAAAGCGGGATGCCCACCGAGAGCATGGCGGTCACGAGCGGCGGGTTGATATTTTTCTGCATGGCGATGATGCCGCCGGTAATCATCGGCCCCATCGCCGCTTCGAGAATGACAATTTTTTTCAGGTCATGGTGGTATGCGAAAGCAGTATAGATGGCAAAGATCAGAAGCGGAGCGAGGACGAGTTTGAAGGTGAGGCCGATCGTCAGTTCTTTTGCAAATTTTGCTATCTGGCCCTTCTCCCATTGAAAACCGACAGAAACCAGGGCGAGTGGTGCCAGCGTTTCGGCAATGCGTTCAGCCACGGCAAAGACGATTTCTACCGGGCGCAGGTACTGGAAAATAAACGCCAGAATCAGTGCCACGAACGGCGGGAAAAGCAGCAGGTCTTTTACAGCGGTTTTGAAGCTAAATTCGCCCACGCGCAGAAAATCAATGAGGGGGATCACTACAACCGCGACCAGCAGAAACGTGCCCATCTGGTCTATAATGACCGCCACGGGAATGTACTGTTTGCCATAGAGAGCCTCAATCACCGGGATGCCGACAAAGGAGGTATTGGCGAGCCCTGCTGTGAGCATCAACGCGAGGGTGGTATTGCGGTTAAAGACCTTGAAGCGCTCGAGTGCGATAAAAAGACCTGCCGCCATGGCGAACATTACCCAGGGCATGAGCGCAGCCCCGAAGTACGTGGTATTCATGGGGATTACCCGCAGCGATTTGATGACCAGCGCCGGTAATGAGACATAGATAATAAAATTGTTGAGGACGGTGTGCGCGTTGTCAGGTAGCTTTTTAAAGCGGCGCAGAACGACGCCGGTGAGGAAGCTGACGATGATGAGTATCAGGACGGTCATGGTCTCAGAGCGAATCGTACTGCGCGGTCTGCGCGATTAAGAACTGATCGACGAGCACGAGCGCGAGCATAGCCTCTACAATAGGCACCGCGCGTGGTAACACGCAGGGGTCGTGGCGGCCCTTCACTTTGAGAGAGACATTCTCGCCGCGTTCGTTGACCGAGGGCTGTTCATGGCTGATCGTCGCGGTGGGTTTGAATGCAACACGAACGTCAATCGGCATGCCGTTAGATATCCCCCCCTGGATGCCGCCAGAGCGGTTGGTTTTCGTACGCACCTTGCCGTTCTGCATTTCAAAAATATCGTTGTGCTCGCTGCCTGTCATCGTCGCCGAGGAAAATCCGCTCCCGATCTCGATACCTTTCGTGGCGGGGATTGCCAGCATCGCGCGCGCAATGAGTGCGTCGAGGCGGTCAAACACCGGGTCGCCCCAGCCGGCGGGTACGCCAAGCGCGTGGCACGTGACGATGCCGCCGAGCGAATCACCGGCTTGCCGCGTATCTTGAATCAGGCGCGTCATTTTTTCGGCAAGGTCGG
>CAZRSD010000338.1:0-1732 GCA_964602645.1 uncultured Myxococcales bacterium | reverse complement strand
TGCATGCTTGAAACTGGATAAGCCGCCAGTGGAATGCCCCAATGTCTCCTGTATCCAAGTTCAAAATGAAGCGACACTTTCCTTGATTGGTGACACAACCATAGACGTGACCCAACTCAAAACCTTAGTATGTCGCATCACGCAACCTGACAGTGACAAAGAAGATGGCTACGAAGATTATCCAGTAAAGAAGGTCTGCCCAAGTGAAAGCTCGTCGCAATGTGGCCAAGGCAGCGATCAAAAAGGCTATCAATGTGGCGTGTTGACTGCAGAACCTATCGAAAGCACCTGGTCAAAAGTATCTGAAGGCTCGAAAACCGGTAATGTCAAGTATCAACACTTGGAACGCTATCAAATCACGCTCCATGGTGGCGATTCACTCCACAAAACCTTGCCCTGTGGCAAAGTAAGTGTTGAACAAGTGATGGCAGGTTTGCCAAATGAATTGCAACGCAACTTTACCCTCGGCGAAGCTGAATCAGCAATCAGCGGCTTGATCGCAGAACTTGAAGTCAAAGGTACGCTCAAAGGTGAAGAAAAGAGCAGCCATCGTTACAAGAAACCGGCACCTGTTGCCAAGAAGTAGTTAGTATTTTGTCCCCGAAGCTCCTTCGGGGACACCTATCCTGTTAGTTTGTGTAAGTTTTAGCCTGCCGGTGTCGTCGTCTCAGCCGTGGTCGCCGGTCCGCCGAAGGTATAGGCCCAATCAAAACTCAGATTAAACGTGAGTGCATGGTTCTGCTGAAATTTGTGGTGAATGTCGGGGATGCGCACAGCGCTATATTCGTAGCCGAGTGAAGCCCACGTATTGAGTTTGAAGGCGACGCCGGCATTGGCTTCGATGATCAAGCTTTTCCAAAATGTCTCTTTTGCTTTGGGTGATTGCCACGCGGGCCACAGCGTGTCGCCGCCTAATGTGTATTCGATTTGATCCTTATAGAGTGAGCCGCCGAAGGTAGTGCCGACGAAGGGACCGATTTGAAAGAATGAATACAAATTGCGGATTCTGCGGACGTCATCTTTCTCCTCGACATAAACGCGTTGGCCGTTCGCAACAGTTTGACGAGCCGAGATGCCAGCACGCGCTTCCCCGTTGGCATAGCCTTTATCGAGGAGTTCTGCGGCAACGCCAATGCTTTCTTGGAAATAGAGTGGGCGAAATGGATCAGCCATGTGAAGCTCTTTGGCCTTGACGCGCTCGGTTATGGTGCCGTCAGCATCGTGAATTTCGTAATCGTTTTCTATAGAGTCAATGTCGATGCTTTTAAAGAGTGACGTTTCGAAGCGCGCATGCGCATAAGGGCTCAGCCACGCGATCGCGTTCCACAAATAGCGTGTTTCGATACGAAAGATGTCTTGGCTTTTGATAAAGCGATTCTCGATCGTTGGCGTCATGCTATAACTTTCACCGACGAAGAGCGATGAGCTCCAATCATGAACACCGTGACGATAGTGCAGTGACGATTTCAATTTAGCGGCGAGATCGATGTAGTTGCCATTGTCGACACCCATGCGTGACTGGCTATGCGAAAATGCGAAGGGAATGCGCAAACCGGTTTCCCAAAGATATCCCTCTGGTACGTCGCCCGTGTGGCGCATATTTTTGCGAAAGTCAAAACTAAGTTCGGATTCAGCGAATACCGACGTGGCAACGCACAACCAAAAAACTTGTAAGAGAAGCGAAACAACGCGCATGGTGCCCCCGCATTCGGAATCCCTTACAAAATAGCAA
>CAZRSD010000337.1:0-1740 GCA_964602645.1 uncultured Myxococcales bacterium | reverse complement strand
CTCGGCTTGGGCGCTCATGTGTTTTCTTTGAGTCGCAGCTGGGGCAGGTTTTACACTTAGAATATGGACAACACCACTTACCTCTATGACGCGGATGCAAAAGGGGCAAAAAATCAGAACAATGAGAATTATGGCACGCTGCATTTAATGGCATCGGGCGACCCGATTCAGGTCGAGGTGAAGGGCTCGGAGATTTACCAGACGACCAATTATGGTTTCATCGAGATAATTTCCAACGCGCCGACCACCATTTCTTTTGAGCAGTCGCTCGTTGACCGCGTGCGGTTCTGCCTCTACACCTACATCGACCCGAGGGCTGACGGTGGGCAAATGAAGCGGATGATTTTAGCGGATAAGCAGGCGTGGCTCAATTACGCCATTAGCTGTGCTATAAAACTCGCCAAAGGTGACGTGACACGCCCAGCAGTTGACAAATATCAGATGTATGGTTGGGTGCTCTGGTTGCAGGAAGCTAACAGTTATGGGAAGATGTGTGTAGAAGAAGGGCGCGTACTGACTTACTCAGAATACAAGTTTGCATACGACGGGGCACAACGATTCATGCTAACAAAAGAAACAATCGAAGAAATGCGGTCAGGCTTCAACGAACTATCCCGACAGTTCGGCAGTGACTTTTTGAAAATAAACTGGAAAGAGTACGGCGAAAACCTAAAGGACAAATACTATGGCACAGGCAAAGAAACTCCAAAACTCTTTTAACGACTTTCTACCGCAAAAATATTTCGACTTTAAGCGTGGGATGCACAACCTGAACTCCAATCAAGCAGTGGTGGCTGAGTTACTTCGGATTTGCTGCGAGGAGGACGACGTGAAAGCCATCCAAATGGCGTTCGAGCGTATTTTAGGCAAGCCAGAAAAGGTGGTTGTGATAAAACGCACACTTGTTCGGACAATTTTCCCCGATGCTCGCACGAAAGCGCTGAAGCCCGATGTGGATGACCGTGTCCAGGACGAGTTCAAGCCTGCGACCATCACCGAAAACAAGGTGGTCATTTCTGCTGACAATGCGCCAGGCATTTTACTGCAAAAAATGGTGGATGAGATTGGCGACAAAGAGCGCGACTACTCATACACGGTGCTGGACAACAAAGACCCGTACACCGTGGCTGAGGTTATGGCTGCAAATATTTACGGCATTGCCATGCGCGGCGCAAATCTCGGGGCGATAAAGCTGCTTTTTGATTATTTGGACGGTGCGGTGGCTGATGTCGTGCGACTTGAGGGTGAGAATACAGTCGTGCTTGAATCATGGGCTGATGTTGCTCCGTTTGAAGCAAAGCAAGGCGAAGATGGCGTGTTTTATGTTGAGCAGGAGTCTGTTCAATGAAATTAACCATCGGCGCTGGCATAGTGATGCGAGCCTATCAGAAGGCTGTGTTAAAAGCCTTCGATAATGGCATCCGATTCATCGTTCTGTGTTGGTCTCGTCGAGCTGGCAAGTCACTTTTTGCCTGGAATCTTCTGATTCGCGAGGCGATTCGCAAGCCAGGCACATACTGGTACTGTTTTGACAACTATTCGACTGCCTATAATGACATTTGGATAGCCATGACATCTAAGGGGATTAAATTCCTGGACATGATACCAGAAGATATGGTGGTCAGGATGAACTCCGCGAAAATGGAGGTCGAGCTAACCAATGGTTCGGTCATCAAACTGGTTGGTATCAACAAAGCCGATAAATTGGTCGGTACTGGTCTTATGGGCGTGGTCTTTGAC
>CAZRSD010000336.1:0-1747 GCA_964602645.1 uncultured Myxococcales bacterium | reverse complement strand
CCCCGGACAGACCAAGATTCTTCAACTTATTTCGGAATTTTGTCCTGTAGCCTGATACTTTTTGAGAGGAGGGCGGTTTCGTCTTCATGTAGACCACCAAAAATTTCCTATTGGCGACTTAGGTTTCTATAAGGTTTTGGATAAAAAAATGGCGTGCCTTTGACCGTATTATGATCGCGGCGCCACTCGAACTCTACATAGTGGGCATTTCAGCCGACTTGGTTTCGGTTTTATTAAGCAGCTTTTTTGCGATCAAAAGATAGGTGATGCCGATAACGCCCCAGCTGATACCAAGCATGAAGGCTTGTTGCTTGACCGATAGCCATAAAATCAAAATGAAGATGAGACCTATCAGGGGTCCTACGAGGTTATTGAAAATATCGCGTACGGTTGTGATTTCTCGGTGCTTAACGACGTAGTGCACGATCACCGACAGGTTTACAAACGAAAATGCAATCAAAGAGCCAAAGCTGATAAAGTGCACGGCGGTTTCCACCGTGAAAAACATGGCAAACAGGCACACGATGCCAACTAACACAATGTTGAATGTGGGCGTAAAATAGCGTTCAGACAATTTGGCAAAGGCGTGCTTTGGCAACATTTCGTCGCGACCCATCACGTAGAGCAGGCGGGAAACACTTGCATGCGACGCGAGGCCTGAGGCGAAAACGCCGAAAAACGAAGCGGATAAAAAGAGCACTTGAAAGAAGCGGCCACCGACGTGAAATGAAATATCGGCGGCGGTGGAGTTTTCGATATTTTGAAAGAGCGATGTATCTGGGTACACCAGTTGCGTAAAATACGACGTAATGATGAAAATGCCGCCACCGATAACTGCCGTAAGTATGATGGCGCGCGGCACGTCGCGTTTTGGATTGATCGCTTCTTCTGCGTAGTTTGAAACCGCATCAAAACCTAAAAACGAAAAGCATAGGACCGTCGCGCCATTTATGATAGCGCTCATGTCGAACTGTGCATTGTAGAATGGAGCAAGCGATGCGACTGTTCCCAAGCCCATGCCGCCTTGCAGCTCTTTAATGCACAGCACGATAAACGCGAGTACGATCGCCAGTTGAAAATAAACAAACAGCGCATTCATGCGCGCTGTCGATTGCATACCGCGAATATTGGTTATGGTTACGATGGCGGTCACGGTAAAAACCCAAATCCACGACGGCACTTCTGGAAAAATCGACGACAAATATTGTTGCGCAAGGAGCACATTGATGAGCGGCAACAGCAAGTAGTCGAGCAGCGAGAGCCATCCAACCAAAAATCCTGCATTGTGGCCAAGAGTTTTGAGTGCGTAGGAATAAGACGATCCCGCCGATGAATAAACGCGCACCATGCGGCCATAGCTCAAGGCCGTGAACATCATCACACACAACGTGACCGCATACGCGGTGGGGACGTGGCCATGGGTGTCGCGCAAGGCGATGCCAAACGTATCAAAGACGACGGCGGGAGTGAGGTAGCCAAGCCCAAGCATAACCATGGACCACATTCCTAGGGTACGCTTGAGAGATGGTTGGTTGTTCATGGGTCTTTTCCTCGACAAAAATTAATTCGTTACGCAATCTGGTATTCAATTATCGATCGAACGCTCAAAAAATCGGAGGGTTTCACTTAGAAGATCTTTCCAAGAAATTGAATGAGATCGGCAAAGTTGTTGTTTACGTGATAGAACGCAGAGAGCGCTAAAGTTGATTCAAGTACCTTCAGTGATTTGCTGACTTGATACTTACAG
>CAZRSD010000335.1:0-1749 GCA_964602645.1 uncultured Myxococcales bacterium | reverse complement strand
TGACAACTGGCTTTCGTTCGCTGTCTGAGCATTCATAGCAATAGTGGGTGGCGATCACCTGTTTGTTCTTTTTCTGGCAGTGTTGACAATATTGATATTCTGGTTTGTTTTGCTCCACGATGCGCGGATATTCGGTGTTTGGCTCCCATTGCGCGGCTGGCAAAATTTCTTCCAATTTCAGATGATGCTCATGATTATCGCCAAAGTCAAAGACATATTTGATCAGATCATTCACGGTTAGTTCGAGATCGGCAATGCGGATGTCAGAATTGTCGTCTTCGCCAAAGGGATGAACCATGCCAATCTCAACTTCGCGATAGCGTTTTGAGTTGCCACGTTGGATCAGCCGCCAAAAGCCAGCCATGTGATCCCAATCGTGCTTAAAAGCTGTTATGAGAATCTGGTTCAATTCCTCTAAGGTTTGCTCGCCTAAAATTTCGATTCGCCGCCACAATTTTGTGTCATCCACCAGCCATGCTTTGAAGCGATAGACCTGCTTTGCCTGTTCTTCGCTTAACTCAGGTAGCGGCTCACCATCATCATCACCATCTTCTTCTTCTTCTTCTTTTGGTAAAAGCGATCGAGCAAACTCTTCAAACAGGTTGCCCTGACCATCGGCATAACATATGTCCATCTCCGAGTAACGCATTCGTCCATCTGTTTGAATTACCTCTGTCCACGGATCGCCAGGATAGCCATAGGGGTCGCTCACCCGTAAAATGGCAGGGGGAAGTGTATCAACCAGATAAACGCGCTCGCTTTGCTCAGCTTCTAAGATCTCAAAAAGAATCTCTGCCAATTCTTCGTTGCGCGCTGCAATCGCAGGCTGGTTGCGTAGCGCCACAGGCTCATGTTCTATTTTCCAAACAGGAGGTTGCCACTGCTCAATGGTAAAGAGAATTGAATCGCCCTCGGTCACATTCTGCTGCAAAAACCAAAGAGGCAAATTCAGACAAAGATGTGTCTCTGTGAATTCACCTAAAAGAGGGTCTTTGGCACGAATCTGCTTTATACCAACCGTAAATGACAGCCCCTCGCCTGCTTCATCCAACAAGCGTAAGTCATTTTTCATTACTTTTTCAAACTCATATCTGTGGCCAGGAAAAAACGGGGTGAAATCTTCGTTGACGATGATCACACCATTTTCCGCTTCCCAGCGCGTGATTGTATGGCGAAAGCGCACACCGCACATTGCTGCACGTGCTGGAGCCAGCCAAGTGCGACGGTTGTCCATGAAGATCAGCCCGTGCTGAATTGTAAAAAAACGAATTTCAGTACGCACCGCACCGCGTGGACTTTTTGCAGTAGAAGGCGCAATCGCCAACACTCGGTCGGCAAAATCGTCAAAAGATATTGGCGTACTGAGTGTCTCTACGACTTGTTTAATTGCCTGTGCACGCGTAATTTGTCCTGGCTTTGGCATAATAGACCTTGCGATTACGAGGAAAGCTTACTTCCCCGGCATCTCGTACTTATACTCCCTCATCGCTGGCTCGAAAAAGTCATAATAGCTCACGCCATCATCTTTTTTCCAGCGATCAACTGCATCGGGGCGCACGATGATGCGTCCCATTTTGAAGCCGAGGAAGCGCTCTAATCGGCGCAAGACTGAGGGTTGCTTGAGGATAAAATCCTCAAAGCGCACTTCAATCCACTTTTGCGGCTTGGGTGTGGCTTTGACCAGCTTGTATTGATAATACCAGGAGATCGCTCGGCGCAGACGCATGTCGTCGGTGGCTGGGTAATCGA
>CAZRSD010000334.1:0-1751 GCA_964602645.1 uncultured Myxococcales bacterium | reverse complement strand
GTTTTGACACAGGCATTCTCCCATATCGATCGCTCGACACGCGAAGGATTGCAAAAGCAGGTTGAGCGATTAACAGGACAAACACTGTGGCTGGGGGTTCATTCGACAAGTTTGCTCGACAGCTTTGTCAGAGAGCACACGAGTTTGATCAAATCGGTGAAGCGACAACACCTGGACAAAATCGGCCTCGCCATCAAACGCGGTATTCGCGAAGGGCGTTTGCAAAAAGACATCGCGAAAGAAATCCGTACGCACACAGCCATGGAAAAACGGCGAGCGCAATTCATAGCCCGCAACGCACCACTGCAATACAGTGGTTCACTTACCAAACATCATCAAATGAGCGCGGGCATCAAATCCTATATCTGGCAATCATCTCGCGACGAGCGCGTGAGAAACTCTCATCGTATGCTCGACGGTGAGATTTTTAATTGGGACAGCCCTGGACCGCATCCTCGCCGCGAAGTGAACTGTCGTTGTGACGCGGTGCCACTAGTGAAATGAATCTTTAATTAATTGAGAAGACGCGTCATCCAAAATTGGCTTTCGTCGCTATTTTACGCCGCAATTCACTTCATTTTTCTGGCAAACACCATTTTATCAAACATAGAGTCGCCCTTTTTTTCCGCGCACTGAAATTGCCTTTTATTTTTCTTTGATTATAAGATGCACTTACATCAAACGCGCACATAAATACAAGGAAGACTTAATGACAACTTCAATCATTACCGTCGCCAATCAGAAGGGTGGGGTAGGAAAAACAACGTCTGTGTGTAACCTCGCGGCCTCATACGCATCAAATGGGAAAAAGGTTTTGGTCATCGATCTCGACTACCAAGGCAACCTCACCGAGCTATTCAATATCCCTAACGCGATCGCAAAAAAGAACAGCATCGCGAGAGCTATATCTGAAGATGCTGAGCTTCCAATGCTAATAACTAAAACCGAAATTCCAGGAATCGATATTGTTCCTTGCAGCAGGGAACTCGACGAACAGCGAGAAAAGCTAACAGGAGAACCTAATCAATTTCATTTCCTCCAGTTATTTCTCAAAAGCGATACGCTCAATGAATACGATTTCGTATTTATCGATACTCACCCCGCCCAGGATCTTTTCTTTAAAGCAGCGCTCGTCGCGAGTCACTACTATCTGATTCCGCTGTTTCCAGAACATGATTCATGCCAAGGTCTTGCTCATCAAATCAATGCAGCTAACAAAGTCAGCAAATTTCTCAATCCTATGCTCTATCTCCTCGGCGTGTTTGTTACAAAGTTTGATAAAACCTATAAGACACATGAGACACATCTAGAACTTCTCAAACTAGCGTCGAGAGAAACTGACTTTCATCTCTTTAACACCGTAATACCGTCGAGCGCCGCTGTACCATCAGCCTCGGCTTCACACGTACCACTAAATCAATATCGATCACACTTGAATGTTTCTACGGCTTACGCAACTCTCGCCGGAGAAATTCTGCCTTTACTCAAAGGCAAAAGAACAGGACGAAAACCTGCTCCTGTTAAAACAAGCACCCTATTAAATTACACACCGGCGACGTCAGATGGTGACATCGGTACTTTGGCATCTCTCTAGCAATAGTTACCTCGAGGAGAAAACATCATGTCCCTAAGAACTCATGCTACTGAATCAGTGAACAAAATGATCAACACCATAAAAGAGGATAAGATCGCACTCGATCAAGAGCTGTCAGAACGAGAAAAGATAAAAAAGAAGATCGCAATTTTAAAAA
>CAZRSD010000333.1:0-1757 GCA_964602645.1 uncultured Myxococcales bacterium | reverse complement strand
GGCCACCTCGCACTCGAAGCAAATGATCCATAAGCTGCACTTGAATCATACAAGTCAGCAGTGAGTGAAATTAGCAAAACCGATCCGCTCTATCCAGTTGCCCTGATAGGTCTTGGCTACGCCCAAGAACGTAATGGCGACGCGCAAGCGGCACTAGCAAGCTTTGAAGGCGTGATCAATGCGAAAGATGGCATGGGCAAGGACTTGGCACTTTTTGAAGCAGCCCGCCTCGCGAGCGAGTTGAAAGACAACGACAAAGCGAAAACCTATCGTGAGCAATTGATCAAGGATTACCCCAATTCCGTTTATGAAAAGAATCTCATGCGGTTGGCGATTCAATAGTCTTAAGCCCAAGGGAAAAGCGTGACTCTAATACCTACGAAGCGCTGGAATTTAGTGGCGTTGCTTGTTGCTGCGAGCGTCCTGTGCATGATGGGCGGTTGCACGACGGCAAAGCTAAAGCCTTCGCCCTATCGTTTACAAATGGTGAGTCAACTTCAGGTTGAAGGACCATGCATTGCATCTCTTGTTGGGTCGCCCGCTGCAAGTTGCATTCAGTGGGAGCCGAACGTCACCGCATTTGCAACGTACGAGCCGTCACGGCGTTTAATATTTTGCGGTGCTGCTGACAATCTTTTGCACATTAGCGACGCTGATTCCGGAAAGCCGCTTGCCAAGGTAGTGACGGCAGGGCGTGTGGTCACAAAGATCGCGTTCGGCAAGAATCGCGCATTGATGTATTTTGGTACCGAAAAGGGAAAATTGTACGGCTTAGATGCCTATAGCTTTGAGCCGATCTTTACGCTCAATGCCGACGGCAAAATCAATAACAACATCACGTTGGTTGATAATACCGTCGTCTTCACGTCGGCAATTGGAACCGTTTACGGTGTTGATGCAACAACGGGCTTCATCAAATGGCAAGTAGCGCAGCCGCTACAAAAAGAGCGTTTACGTTTTGCGCAGCAGTCAAATCTCGTTGTCATGGATGATGAGCCAACTAAGTCTACGTTAGTGATTGTGCCGCATAGCGATGGCTATCTCTCAGCGATTGATGCCGAAAGTGGCAAAGTGAGAAGGCGGCTCGACCTCGGCATTGCGCAAGGCAATGGGTTTCCCGACGTGGTGGCGCCGATGGTGCTCATGAAGAATCGTTTGTGGGTTGCTTCGCACGATTTCGGGATTGCGATTGTCGATCTCACGAGTTTTAGGATACGTGAACAAATTACCTTGAGCGGTGTGTTAGAGCTTGCGACTGACGGCAGCGCCGTGTACGCCGCCACGGCAGATGCAGTGTTTCGTTTGCGCGAGAATGGTGAAATCGCGTGGAAGAACGATATTGCGACCGTTAAGAGTCGCATTCCACGAGCTGGATTTGCCTTTGATAAATTTTCTCAAGGTTCAAAGCGAATGTTTTATGGGGTGCCAACGCGAATACTCGTCGATGAAAATCATCTCATGCTTTCCTATAGCTTGGGTTCCATAGGTATATTTGATAAGGGTAGTGGACATGTCTCGGCAATCTTGGGCAATTCAATTGGATTTTCTGCTCTTGAGTGGGCCGGCCCATTTAGCTTTATGGCCGTAAGTAAGAGAGGTTTACTCATGAAGTTTGAGGCTTATTAACGCGCCGTAGAATCGTTCATATTTGTGTTCGGCAATAATTCACACGCATAGGAAGATGGTGACTAGTTGTGAAATCGACCACGCTCGAGTTTGGGGAAAAAAAGCAATTCCGGGTTGTCGCGGCGCTCATT
>CAZRSD010000332.1:0-1765 GCA_964602645.1 uncultured Myxococcales bacterium | reverse complement strand
GATCTGCATTAAAGAATTTGATCTAAAACCCTACTGAACCGCAGTTTTTCCATGATGACAAGCCCAAACCATAACAGCTGAGGTAGAATTGCGCCTGTAGAAAATTTTGCGCAATTGGCCTAGCACAACATACGCCAGAAAAGTTAGAAATCGAACTCTAAAATAAGAATCATCACCGATTTCACAAAACCCAACAGAAGGATCAACAAGGAATTTATCGTGCTATGCATACAACAATACATGCAGATGGGGTGAACTCTGTGCGAAACGCACGGTCTATTGCCTCGAAATAAAGTAGGCGTAATACAGGGCAATTACAATTACCCTATCAAGAATTTAGATTTTTTGTAGTTCAAGGAAAACAATGAAACGTGTAGATGATTTTCGCCTGCGTTTGGGCAAACATGAATTAGTGCCAATTATGATTGGCAGCATGGGCGTCGATATCTCAACCGCAGAACTTTCTTTAGTCGCTGCACGCTTGGGTGGCATCGGTCATATCTCCGATGCGCTAGTTCATGATGTCTCTGATCGCCGTTTCGACACAAGTTTTATCAAAGAAAAGACGAAGCAATACAAGTACAACATCAACAACCTCGACAAGACCGATATTAAATTCGATCTAGAAAAGCTTGCAGAGGCAACACGTCTCCACGTTGGTAAGACCATGGAAGCCAAGCAGGGCGATGGCATGATCTTCGTTAATTGCATGGAAAAGCTCACCATGAACGGGCCACGCGACACGCTGCGAGTACGTCTAGCATCAGCCCTCGACGCAGGCATCGACGGAATCACTCTGAGTGCAGGCTTACATCTTGGTTCCTTTGGACTAATCGAAGATCACCCTCGCTTCCGCGATGCAAAGCTTGGCATCATCGTTTCCTCAGTACGCGCCCTGCAATTATTTTTGCGCAAAAACGCCAAGCTCAACCGTTTGCCTGACTACGTCATTGTCGAAGGCCCATTGGCAGGTGGCCATCTGGGTTTTGGTCTCGACTGGGCCAAATACGATTTGCACACGATTGTTGCTGAAGTTTTGCAGTACCTCAAAGACGAGAACTTGGAGATCCCTGTCATCGCAGCGGGCGGCATTTTTACCGGGAGCGATGCAGTCTCCTTCCTCGAAGCTGGTGCAGGTGGCGTGCAGGTTGCGACGCGCTTCACTATCACGAAAGAGTGTGGTTTACCTGACGATGTGAAGCAGGATTACTTTAGGGCCAAAGAAGAGGAAATCATTGTTAACACGATCTCCCCAACCGGCTACCCAATGCGCATGTTGAGCAACACACCAGCAATTGGCTCCAATATTCGCCCAGGCTGCGAGGCCTATGGCTACCTACTTGATGGCAACGGCAATTGCTCTTACATCGACGCCTACAATCGCGAGCTCGAAGCGAATCCTAACAACAAAGATTTCAAAGTCATGGACAAAACATGTCTATGCACGCACATGCGTAACTTCAAGTGTTGGACATGCGGTCAAACGACCTACCGCCTCAAAGATACAACGCGTCAACTGCCAGACGGCACCTACGAATTATTAAGCGCAGAGCATGTGTTCCGCGATTATCAATTCAGCATCAACAATGAAATCGCCCTACCTTAAACTAGGCTAGGAAGAAAAAGGCGCACCGAGGTGCGCTTTTTTTATCACTAAAAACTTCCCGATTCCAAATTCGCACTATCCCGGGAAAGCAAAAAGCCCACTCGAAGAGCGGGCTTTTTGCTTAATCTTTGGGGTGGTCGATGGGACTCGAACCCACGA
>CAZRSD010000331.1:490-1767 GCA_964602645.1 uncultured Myxococcales bacterium | reverse complement strand
GTGCCAGGCGCAAATTTGAGTATGGAATGGTGTCCTTATGCGCATGTAATATATAAAAAGGAGCCTTTCACAATGATGCACCTTGGTCGGCTTGCTGAAATAGATCCATTTACAACAAGTATTGATATCGAAAAAATCGAGAGTGTCATTGATCAGATGGTGCGCGTGATGAAAAAGCCTGAAAATTTACAGATTGAAACTGGGATTATGCTCTATATGATAACGGAGCTCTCCAAATGCGGCGTCGCAGACGAAGCCTCACTTCTTTCGCATCTTAAAAATGAAATCGAACTTTATAAAAAGTTTATAAAATACAGACTACAAGATGAGCCCATGATTCTCTTATCCCCTATAAATTGGGCAGAAAATATTGTGGAGGTGACAGAAGCCTGCAAAAAGTACCCATTGGCGTTTATCAAAAAGGGGGATTGGAATGATACGTTTCAAGCATATCCTTACGGATTTTTAGATTTCATCTCGGAGTCTCTGATCAATTTCCTTTGGGGAGAGGTGCATGTGTATCTTAATAAAGATCGTGCGAAGACGTGTATTGAAAGCATGGGTTTTAAAGATGTGAACGTGACGAAGAAAAAAAGCCCTATTAATGGAAGGTCGAATGTATGGCTGATTGAGGGGAAGTATAAAGGAGGGAGATGATGCTTTCCTACCGAGAAAAATGCGCACCTCACTAAGACGCAATCACATCGCGTTTGCCCGTCGCGTTTGCCGGTCCCACAAGTCCATTCGCTTCCATTTGATCGACAATGCGTGCCGCGCGGTTGTACCCAATCGATAGCCTGCGTTGAAGGAAACTCGTCGACACCTTGCGTTCCGCCATGATCAGCTCAACAGCTTGCTTGTACATCGGGTCATCCCCTTCACCACCACTTTGCGCATCGCCTTTGTCATCATCTTCAAGTACAAAATCCAATTGATAATCAGGCTGACCTTGTCGTTTCAAATGCATGACCACAGAGGAGACTTCCTCATCCGATACAAACGGCCCGTGCACACGCATAATCTTGCCACCATTCGCCATGTAAAGCATGTCGCCCTGTCCGAGCAAGCTTTCAGCACCCTGTTCGCCTAAAATCGTGCGGCTATCGATTTTTGAGGTGACGCTAAAGCTTATACGCGTCGGGAAGTTCGCCTTGATTGTTCCCGTGATGACGTCCACAGACGGTCTTTGCGTCGCCATAATAAGGTGGATACCGGATGCACGTGCCATCTGCGCAAGCCTTTGCACACAAATTTCGATTTCCTTGCCTGCGACCATC
>CAZRSD010000331.1:0-480 GCA_964602645.1 uncultured Myxococcales bacterium | reverse complement strand
ACCACAACGATATAGGGCAATGTCTCAAACTCCACATATTGATCTTCAAAGAGAGGCTCTCCTGTTTGCGCGCAGAAGCCCGTTTGTACCTTTGGGAGATCTCCCGTTTCTTTGATCGAATGCATTTTTTGATTGTAACCCTCGATGTTACGCACGCCCAGTTTGGCCATTTTGGCATAACGTATTTCCATCTCGCGCACAGCCCATTTAAGCGCGCAAACCGCTTTTTTGGGGTCGGTCACGACAGGCGTCAAAAGGTGCGGAATATCCTGATAGATAGATAGCTCAAGCATTTTTGGGTCGATCATAACCATGCGGCATTCTTTGGGTGAAAGCCTGTACAGAAGCGATAGAATCATCGTGTTGATACCCACCGACTTGCCCGAACCTGTGGTGCCTGCGATGAGCAAGTGAGGCGTTTTGGCGAGGTCGATGATCACAGGGGTTCCAACAATGTCTTGTCCGAGGGCAAGATTGAGC
>CAZRSD010000330.1:1273-1769 GCA_964602645.1 uncultured Myxococcales bacterium | reverse complement strand
CCCGGTTTAGGAAACCGATGCTCTATCCGCTGAGCTATGGGAGCACTGAACTATCGCTTGCCATTGTCGAGAAAAAGCGTCTAGGGGGCTCGCTCAACTGGGTTTCAAATAGAGTTTCGGATCTTTTGGTCGTTCAGCGACGCGAATTTGAAAATGTAGATGGGGGACACTGGCGCCGCCCGATTGGCCCACGTAGCCAAGAACATCACCGCGCTTTATTTTTTGGCCAGCGACGACGGTTGCGCGATCGAGGTGAGCGTAGACGGTGATGTAGGGATCGACATGCTCAAGAATCACGATGAGGCCGAATTTAGTGCCGTCGTCGCCGACAAAGAGCACGCGTCCATCGAGGCTTGCATTGATGCGCGCGCCTTTCGTAGCCTTGATGCCGAGGCCATCATAGGGGCTTTTCTTGTTAAGCGTAAACTCATGGATGATGGTGCCGCCGGGCACAGGAAAATCAAAAATGCGCGATGGCGATGGTGGCGGCGACCGC
>CAZRSD010000330.1:0-1263 GCA_964602645.1 uncultured Myxococcales bacterium | reverse complement strand
TTGCTGCTCACCATATTTGATCTTTTTGCCGCAGGTGCTACGAGCTTCGCGATTTTTTTACCTATCGGATCGGGGTCAGGCAAAAACAACGCCTGCCCAATGCGCAGCGCCCGCTGGTTTTCGATACCATTGATGTACATAATTTCTTCGACAGGAAGCCGCGCCCTTTGGGCAATTTTTGAAAGTGTGTCGCCGGGTTTAACTTGGTAATAGCTTCCCGCAAGGTCACTGTCGCGTGGCTTTTCAGACACGCTTTTACAGCCTGCGACCGTGATTATGGCAGTAATGTACAATGGTAAAAATCTCTTCATGCCCGCCATTATTACGGCAATGGCTTATCAGAGCAATGGGTTGTTGAGCGGCGAAAAGCTCTTGATGAGGCCACGCAAACTCGTCGCAGTCAGTGGGCTATAGTGTTCGTTTATCCATTCTGCGCAGGTCTGGTTGCGCTCGACGAGCATGTTCAGTGGCGCCAATAGATGGTGCTGTTGTGATTTCGTGAGCGACGTTGCGGCAATGTTAAGAAACTGCTCAGCCCAATGAAAAACCGGCCGGTCGCGAAAACGTGCGTTTCTGCCATGCTCAATCGCATGATTATGCAAGGTATGAAGTTCTTGGTGCTGCACATCGCCAAGCAAATCGTGAAAGCGTTGGTGTGCTGCGTCGTCGTAAAAGAGCGCCCAGGTCAACGCTGTCAGCGCATTGACAAAAGGGACAGGCAAAGAATCTGCACTGCGTAATTCCAGAATGGGCTTGAGGCGAATATCGGTGAATACCGTCGACATGTGGTCCATGAAATCGCGCACTGTTGCACGATGCCCCATGAGGCCATGCGCCATAAATTGGCGAAACGATGCGTTGCGCGCGTCGTGATAGGTCTGACCGCGGCGAATAAAGTACATGGGCACGTCGAGCACCATGTTGATCCACGCTTCATAGCCAAAGTTCGGTACGAAAATGAGTGCCGGGATGCCGGTGCGAGCAGGATCAGTTTTGCGCCACACATTGCCGCGCGCAAGCGCCAAATTCGCTGGCTTGCCGTCGACAAAAGCAGATGAGGAACACAAGACCGAATAGAATGGAACCAGTGTTGCGCCAAGTCGGGCCTTCGCGACAAGGTCACGTTCGTTTTCATAATCGAGATTGATTTGTATCGCGCATGAGCGCGTCATCATATCAAGGCCGAGGCCATGGAGGCCCTGCATGTGCGCACGCATGATGTCGTAGCGCGCTTTTTTCACAAAGGCCATATCTTCATGACCG
>CAZRSD010000329.1:0-1774 GCA_964602645.1 uncultured Myxococcales bacterium | reverse complement strand
GTTCATCAACTGGCCCAAGGCGGAACGCAAGGCGATCGCCCGCATGGCGGAAAATCGTCGAAATCAAATTGCGCAAACGGAGCAAACGCCGGAAGAGAATTTGCAGGCGGCACGAGGCGCGGTCGAGCGTGAACGTTCGCTGCGAAACGATGATGCCAAAAGAAAGGTGGAGGACACCAAAGATCAGCGCAACTCGACGATCGTAGTTGCTGCTACGAGCACTGCTGAAGGAGAGAAAAAAGTCGCGGCGCCATTCTATCTACAGTTCGCAGCCTTTGGAATACGCGCGAATGCAGAAGCGAATCGCGATCAAATGTTGAAAAAACTCGGTGAGCAGTTTTCCTCTCTCGATCTCGGTGTTGAGATTGTCGAACAAGGTAATCTCTATCGGGTGCAGGCAGGACCATTCGCGAATCGTGTCGATGCGCAGACCGTGTTGGATAAAATTGCGACCGTGGTTGGGAAAGCCCTGGTAGTACAACGTTAGTAGCGGTACGAGAATGCTCTGCCGCTAGGCATCTTCCTGCTCTCCATCACGCATGGCGAGCGCCAACTCGTAGAGGGCATTCTTCTTTTGTCCGGTAATCGATGCGGCGAGTTGCGCCGCTTGTTTGACTGATAGTTCCGCTAGCAAGATCTTCAAAATACGTTTGGCCTCGACCATCTCTTGCGCTTGATCGACCTTGGCCGCCTCGACCAGCACCACATATTCACCTTTCTCACGATGCGCATCTTCCGCTAGCCAAGCCGGTGCCTCGGCTAAGGTGCAGCGATGAATTTCCTCAAACAGCTTACTCAGTTCTCTTGCATACACAATTTGCCGATCGCCGCCTAACTGCGCGAGCAAAGCCTGGGTTGTTTCGACGATGCGATGTGGCGCCTCGTAGAAAATGACTGTGGCATTGAGACTTTTCAGACCTTGCAAGACGCTGTCGCGCTGCCCGGTCTTACTCGGCAAGAATCCGTGAAAATAGAAGTGATCGTGGACCAAACCACTGGCCGACAAAGCGCTGATGGCGGCCGATGCCCCCGGCAAGGGCGAGACCTTCAAACCAGCTTTTCGTACGGCGTTGACAATGATTGCACCAGGATCAGAAACCCCGGGCGTGCCCGCATCTGAAACCAAAGCAATTCGCTCGCCCGCTTGCAAACGCTCGATAATCTTCGCGGCAGCTTCGTGCTCATTATGCATGTGCGCTGCGATTAAAGGCTTGTGCAAATCATAGCGATTCAATAGTTGCGCAGTGGTACGCGTATCTTCGCAAGCAATCGCATCGACGAGTTGCAAGACGTGGAGCGCACGCAGCGAAATATCCGCACTATTGCCAATTGGTGTTGCAATAATGTACAGGGTCGCGTTAGGATAAGTCTGCTGCTGCGTTGCTTCGAGCAGCTTATTGACCGAAAAGACCGAAGATTCAGAATTCATAACGACGACCGCGCGAAGAAAGATGAAGATGAAGGATAGGAATTGTACGCTATGACAGCGTCGAATTGGCTAGCACGACGTCTGGCCAGCATACGCACTGCAAAACAGAGAAGTGGCGACGCCGCCGAAGAGCGTGCCCTGCATTATCTCCAACAGCAAGGTCTACTCTTGGTGCAGCGTAGCTTCTTGTGTAAGGGCGGTGAGCTTGATCTGATCATGCGTGATGGCAAGTCGTTGGTGTTTGTTGAAGTTCGCCAGCGCGCAGATGCGAGATTTGGTGGTGCTATTGCCAGCGTCACTAGTAGCAAGCAGCGGCGTCTGATCCATGCGGCCCAAGTGTATTTG
>CAZRSD010000328.1:0-1781 GCA_964602645.1 uncultured Myxococcales bacterium | reverse complement strand
AGCCGATGCTATCTTTGGTAGAACGAACGCCGTGCACAAGGACATTGTCGTCTTCGCTTGAGGTAATGTCGCCGCGGCTGCTGTGTTCTTTGCCGACAACGGCGTGTGTGAAATAGTCGTAGGTTCCCGAAGAAATTCCAGGCGCAAAAATCTCAAATTTGCGATCAGGCCAGCTTGGATCGATGTCACTCCACTTCATGATTTTGCCTTCGGCTTCGGGTTCAAAGATTTTCTTGAGCGTGGAGACTGTAATGTCCTTAATCCAGTCGTTTTCTTTGTTGACCACAACGACGATGCCGTCGAAGGCGACTGGTAACTCGACCCATTCGACGCCATTTTGTTGGCACAGTTCTTTTTCAGCGGCAGTAATCGCGCGTGAAGCGCCGATGATGTCGATACGTTTGCTGCAAAGCTTCTTGAATCCACCGCCAGTCCCAGAAATGCCAATGCTGACTTTACCACCTTCTTGCTTTTGAAACTCTTCGGCAATTGCTTCAGAGACTACGTAAACCGTCGACGAGCCATCTACCTTTATGCTGTCTTTTCGGTTAGCACATGTACACGATTGCAAAGAGGCGACGAGAAAGAGCAGGACAAAGGCAATTATTCGTTTAGCTGGTGACAAAGCTTCCCCCGACATACTTACAGATGTGACACCTTCATCAGTGCATATTAGTGTTACGTTGAAATAGTCTAATAGTGACAATTGAGTGACAAAGCGCAATTTGACCTCACAAAGCGCATTTTCACGAGGACGACATGACAGAACACCCTCGCTTAGTAAAAAGTATCAAGGTCACGGTAGTGCCACGATATGAGAAGGACCGTTCACAGCCTGAGCAGGGGCTCTACGTATTTTCCTATACGGTGACCATTCAGAACAACAGTAGCGAGGTCATTCAAATCAACCGTCGCTCCTGGACGATCACCGACGCGTTGTTACATGTGGAACATATTGAAGGCGAAGGCGTGGTGGGTGAACAGCCGATCATTGCGTCCGGCGAGAATTATTGCTACACGAGTTTTTGTCCGCTTAAGACGAACTTTGGCAGCATGAAAGGTTGCTATTTCGCGATCACGGCTAACGGCGAGACGATCAAGATAGACATTCCAGAATTTATCCTGGCCCATCCATTTGCTATACAGTAATGCCGAGTGCCGGTGCTCGCCTTGAGGCCCAGTAATTTTGCGATAGCGCTGTAGGCACGCCGGGGGCATTGCATGTTCATAAAACTCTCACCCTTTTTAATAGCCTTGCTCATCGGGCTTCTCGTCGGCGTCGACCGCGAAAAGCAACGAAACGCTCGCCAGGCGATGGGCGTGAGAAGTTATATCTTGTTTGCGCTCGTAGGTGCGCTTACTGGCGACGTCAACGAGCCGTTCTTCACCGTGGGCATGCTGCTGTTTGCAACGGCTGTTACACTCTTTGGCTATGCGAAAACCAGCTCAAACAATAGCAACGATGCCTTTGGTCTCACGTCGGAAATTGCCGCGATGGCTACTTTTGGGCTCGGTTATCTCGCCCATCGCGAGCCGTTCATGACGCTTGCGCTCGGCGCCATCATGCTCTTTGTGCTGCACAACAAATCGCTGATTCACACCTTTGTGCGTACGCATTTGCGCCCTGAGGAAATACGCGGGGCCTCGATTCTATTCTTGCTCAGCGTAGGCGTTGTGCCACTGATACCCGATCACACCATTGATCCATTACGAATATTCAATCCTCATCGCCTTGCCGTCATCATTGTTGTTCTGGCAAGTTTACAGTTTGGCGGTTATGT
>CAZRSD010000327.1:0-1794 GCA_964602645.1 uncultured Myxococcales bacterium | reverse complement strand
AAGAGACTGCAGACCCGGTACAGAATGTGCAACAGGCGCTCAGCATCGCCCTCGCCTATATGGCCGATCGCAACTACAAGGCCGCGGAAAAAGTTCTCGTCAATTGTAAGGCACTCGTCGCCGCTTAAATGGTAATGCGATTTGAGCTTTGCTCAAATCGCTTTAGAAAACGCTTTCTGCTCGCTCGCTTTGCGGTAGGCATCGAACACCGACGCGATATGGCGGATAATAAACCCACCCGTCTCGGTTGCTTCGAACCCTGAATCCGTCAGCACACCATGACCCGCGTCGGCAAATTCCCTGAGACGCTGAATTTCTGCCGGGAAATGTTCTGAAAAGCGAATACCAAACTCACTACCGATCGCGTCAAAGTTCACGGAAAAATTCGCCATCAGTGAAGTGATGACTTCGTGTCGCAGGCGATCCTCCCCTGACATGATGAAACCTTTTTCGAACCAGCTTTTGCTTGTTTCAACGGCGTTGCGGTAAGCAGAAAGTTTCAGGTGATTCTGCATGTAGACGCCTGAAACAAAGCCGATCGCGCTCGTGCCGAATGCCAGCATGTCGAGCGTCTTCTGCGTCGTGTAGCCCATGAAATTGCGGTGCAGGGTTTTTTCGCGGAAAGCGCGCGTCAGTGTATCACCGCTGAGACCAAAATGATCCATGCCAATCTGTTCGTACCCGAGCGCCGCGAAATGTTCGCGCGCCGCGAGATAAATTTTCAGTTTTTCTGTAGGTTGCGTCAGCACCTTTTCATCCATGCGGCGCTGGTGGTGCTTCAGCCACGGCACATGCGCATAACCGAAAAGCGCAATGCGGTCGGGCCGGATATCGCCGATAAAGTCCAGGTTCTGCCGGTAACTTTCGAGCGTCTGGTGCGGCAGGCCGTAAATCAGATCAATGTTGACCGATGAGTAACCAAGCTCACGGCTTTCGGCGACCACAGCCTTGATACGCGCAATATCCTGCGGCCGGTTCACAGCTTCGAGGACCTGCGGCGTGACATCCTGCACACCATAACTGACACGGTTCAGGCCGAGTGCACGCAGGTGCTCCAGGTAACCGGGCTCAAGATACATCGGATCAAACTCAGCGGAAATCTCTGCATCGTGCGTAAATTCAAAGCGTTCGTGCAGCTTTGAAAAAATCGCATCCCAGTCCGCGAGGCGCAGAAAATTGGGAGTTCCTCCGCCAAAATGCAACTGGCTGACACGCGGCCTGAATTCCGTGGCGCGCGGATGCGCGCGGTCGCCGACCCACAGGATATGGTCTTCGTCGGCGACCATCATGTCCGTTTTGATTTCGATTTCACGCAGCAGCAGCGGAATATAGTCGTCGAGCACGCCTTTTTTGCGCGAAAGCAACACATTGCAGCCACAATACAGACAAAGATTTTCGCAGAACGGCAGGTGAATGTAAACGCTCACCGGGCGGCCAGGCTCGCATTTGCGATAGCTGTCCAGCAGTGCTTCATCGCCCAGAGGTGCGAATTCGAGCGCCGTTGGGTAGGATGTATAACGCGGAACCGGTGAGTTGTAGCGGGCTATCAGACCTTCAACCGTCGCGTTATCAAGCATACGGTTGCAAATCTCTTCAGGCGCCAGGCGTCAAGAGGCGACCCGGGCCACGTCAATAATATCTCAGGTGCCGGGTGTCGCCGGGTTGCCCTCTTCCTCTTCTTCGGCTGTGTCGGGACGCGTGAGCGCCGGCAACATCATCTTGCGTGTAATTTCGGCACGACGATCCGGCTGAAACAGCGTTAACAAGTAGGGTACGATAGAGGCATTTCCTTCG
>CAZRSD010000326.1:0-1799 GCA_964602645.1 uncultured Myxococcales bacterium | reverse complement strand
TACCGTCACCGCACCGTCGAGAACGCGCATGGAACGTTCAACTTCAATGGTGAAGTCCACGTGTCCCGGCGTGTCGATAATGTTAATGCGATAAGGCTTTGCCTTGGTATCTTCGCGTCGCTTCCACTCGCAGGTAACAGCAGCAGCAGTTATAGTGATACCACGCTCACGTTCTTGTGCCATCCAATCCATGGTCGCAGCACCTTCGTGCACTTCACCGATCTTATGGCTTCGACCCGTGTAATAAAGAATACGTTCGGTAGTCGTGGTTTTGCCCGCATCGATATGGGCAACAATACCGATATTTCTAACTCGATCCAACGTGAACCGCTCAGACATACAATTTCACCTTTATTCCAGTTAACCGACTACCAACGATAATGAGCGAAGGCTTTGTTCGACTCAGCCATACGGTGTGTGTCTTCGCGCTTCTTGCAAGCAAGGCCACGGCTTTGCGATGCATCAAACAGCTCGCCTGCCAACTTCTCACGCATCGTGCGCTCACCACGATCACGCGCAGCGTCACGCAACCAACGAAGGCCAAGTGCAATACGACGGTTCGATGGAACTTCGATAGGCACTTGATAGCTCGCACCACCAACACGTCGAGATTTAACTTCGACTTGTGGCTTCACGTTCTCCATCGCTTTCTTAAAAACCTTGAGAGGCTCTTCTTTGTTGCGATCTTCGATGATCGTAAATGCACCGTAAACGATCTGTTCAGCAACAGCTTTCTTGCCGTCGCGCATGACAACGTTGATCAATTTGGTGACCAAGCGATCATTGAACTTTGGATCTGGATCGATATTTCTTTTAGCTATTTCTCTACGTCTGGGCATATTTCTTCCGTTTGTCACCCTCGGCATGTACCGAGGACGTTATCAATTCTTGCTTAGGTTATTTGCCTTTTTTGGTACCGTACTTTGAACGACCACGTTTTCTACCATTCACGCTCACGGAGTCCAAGGCACCACGCACGACGTGATAGCGAACACCGGGGAGATCTTTAACGCGACCACCGCGGATGAGCACAACGGAGTGTTCTTGCAAATTGTGACCTTCACCAGGGATATACGTGGTGACTTCCATGCCATTGGTCAAACGCACACGAGCTACTTTACGAAGTGCAGAGTTCGGCTTCTTCGGCGTAGTAGTGTACACGCGGGTGCAAACGCCACGTTTTTGGGGGCAATTTTGAAGGTGTGGCGAATCGCTTTTCTCCGAAAGCTTTTGGCGACCCTTTCTAACCAGTTGGCTAATCGTCGGCATACTGTTTTTTCCTTCGCAAGCAAGTCCCGAAATACAACAGCGGGACCCTAAATTTTGAAAATTAGCGCTTTCTTTGTATCCAATCTAGACGGTTTGTAAAGACGCGTGATGTAATTAATCTAGGTGGTAACGAGAAGAGTAAATAGGCCTAAATCCCGCTAGCCAAAAAAATTCCATAAGCCACCTTAATAAACTAAGAGAAAAGATCAAGGTGTTAGGGGTAAAGGTTTTGGAATTAGCGTGCGCGATCTTTTAGCGATATGTCGTTGAATCAATGAATAGCTTCATATTGCGCTGATTGAGCGTATGTTGAATGCGCAGAAAATTGGCCATGAGCCCTGATTTGCGGCTGCGATAGAGTGGCGAGCCGCGCAGATCATCTGTGAAGGTTTCTCGCGTAAAGTGCACGCGACCTGGTAGCGGCTGGAAGCGTTCTTCCGTTGTAACGGTCTCAAATTTGTTCCACGGACACGCTTCCTGGCAGATGTCGCAGCCAAAGCCCCATTCGTGATCACGAGGGGCTTTAGCGA
>CAZRSD010000325.1:0-1833 GCA_964602645.1 uncultured Myxococcales bacterium | reverse complement strand
CTATTGTTTGCCATATGAGGATGAGTGGACGATGAAAAACCCCCATAAAATACTGCTCTTGCTGACTGCCATGTTGGCATGCAGTGTCAGCCTTGGTGCTGAAGAAAAAGCGCCTTCATCCATTCGTTTTTCAGGAATACCGGCATTTGGATTTGGCCCTGACAGCGGCTTTGGTTTTGGTGTTGTTGGCAGCATGTATGTGGATGAAGAAGGGTTCATGCCTTACAAAATGGCAGTTGGGCTCAAAGTCTATCTGACCACCAAGGGCATGAATTCCCATTTGTTGCAGTTCGATAGCGTTCGTGCTTTTGGTCTGCCGCTAAGACTGACAAGTCGCGTAGGGTTCTTTTCAACTGTTGCACAACATTATTGTGGGCGAGCATCTGATGCTACTTGCGATGAAGAACAAGCGAAAACTGCGACGGACCTTCAGGGCATAGCTGATGACGATCGCACTCAGTTTATTGACCGCTACTATAAACATCGCTCTATGTCTTTCTTCGGCGATTTGTCGACGCGCTGGCTTTTATGGAAGGATCAAGCAAAATTGGAGCTCATGGCTAGTTACCGAGGTCGATACTATCTAGACCGAGATTTTAAAAATAAGGGTCCCTATGAAGGATCGCTTTATCAACAAGATTATGCATACTTTAAGACCGAGGGTTACCTAAGCACTCTTGAGCTCGGTCTTATGTTGGATAAACGCGACAATGAGCCTGCGCCGACCAGTGGCTATTGGTTGGAATCTACTGTGCGCGGTGGTTCATTTTTGATCGGTAGCGCTTGGCAATATTTCGGAGCTAATGCTGCTGCTCGCTTTTATTTTCCGCTTGATGATGGGCATAAGTTGGTTGTGGCTTCACAATCCATAGCGGATGTCGTCGTAGGCGATCTACCTTTTGATGCCATGTCACGCATTGGGGGAAGTCTTGCGTTAAACGATTTCACTGCCATTGGTGGGCAATACCTTGGTCGCGGCATTAAAGAACAACGCTTTGTGGGACGGATTAAGTTCATCGAGCAAGCTGAATTTCGCTACACTTTTTTCTCCTTCGTTTGGCTTAAACAACATTTCGATCTAACGGCCGCAGCACTGGGTGATTTTGCCATGACCGCATGGGATTTTTCTCGGTTCACCAAGGATATGCAGCATGTCTATATGGGATTTGGTCCAGCCTTGCGTATCTATTGGAATAAGACCTTTGTTATTAGGGCTGATCTGTCGGTCAGTCCGTCGGAGAACTTTAGTCCTAAGTTCTACTTAGTGATTGGCAATGTATTTTAAAAAAAATGAACATCATATTCGCCAATCGATACGCAGCTTGAGTATACGAAATGATGACCACGGACAAAGGGTTTAATCATCATGATAAAGCGTGACATTTGTATCGATCGATTAAGGCAGAGAGCGATTCACCATAAAGATGAAAATGCCTACTTTACCCAAGTTAATGAAAAGTGGGAGCCTGTAACCTGGCATGAGTATCATGAGCAAGTACGGCAATTCGCAAAGTCGCTAATGCATTTGGGCTTTAACATCGACGGCAAAGTCGCGATCTTGGGCTTTAATCAACTTGAATGGGTAATATCAGCCATCGGCGCGCAATATGCTGGGGGCGTATCGGTAGGCGTCTATACCGCAAGCTCCAAGGATGAAGTGAGCTACGTCGTTGATCATTCCGATGCGGAAATTTTGGTTGTGGAAAATCTCGAACGCTATCGCAAGCAGGTGCGCGATATTCGATCAACGCTAACAAAAGTCAAATTGATTGTCTTGATGTCTAACGAAAAGTGCCAAGAGGCCAATGTCGTTGGCTTTAGCGAATTTATGAC
>CAZRSD010000324.1:916-1835 GCA_964602645.1 uncultured Myxococcales bacterium | reverse complement strand
CCGCATTTCGCTCGCGGCTTTTTCCGTAAAGGTGAGCGCAAGGATTTCTTGCGGGCGCTTTTTGACGCCGCTTTCGTCGAGACCAAGAATTGCCGCAAGATAGTTTTCAACGAGCGAGTAGGTCTTACCGGTGCCCGCACCAGCCAATGCCGCAATGTGGAAAAAACTAGCACCCATGATGTTCCCATTCGCCTCGACGACAAACAAAGGCAAACTCGCAGTAGGCACAATGTTCCCCCGGTGTCGCCGCAATTTCGCCACGCATGATCGGCGCGAAAATGTCATCTATATTTTCTGCGAGGCTTTCTGGTTTATGGTCATCAAATATGCGCTCGAAGGTCTCCTCGTTGCCGGCGCGCGCAAAAGGCGGCAGCAGTTCACCGTCGCGAATCGATGCAAACGCAAACGCTACATCGTGCTCGTGCGCCACGTGATGAGCTACGAGCCGCAAATAAATTGGCGCTTGAAAATTGCCCTTGAGCACATTGCGCGGGCTAAGCTTTGCCTTCAAGGAATCGGCTGACGACAATTTGTAGTCGATAATCAAAAACCCATCTGACGTTTGATCGACGCGATCGATACGTCCACCGACGAGATAGCGATGGTCACGCCCCGCAAGCATTACCGGCGGGCGTTTTTTATCGCCAAGACCAAAATCGCTTTCTTTAAGCACCGTCGTCGCCTGCAGGCGCAGGCGCTCATGTTCAAGATGCCCAATCAAGGTGCCGAGCGCATCGATGAGCCATTCTTGATGACAAATGAGGACACCCGGATTGCTCACATAATTGGTCTTTATGTAATCAGCGATCGCGTCATCGGTGATGGTGCGCAACCGCGCGGTGATATCTTCGCTATCGTCACGCTCCCGCTTTTCGAAGAAACGCTCAAGCGCACTATGCGCTATCCGTCCGATCGCGCG
>CAZRSD010000324.1:0-906 GCA_964602645.1 uncultured Myxococcales bacterium | reverse complement strand
ATGCGCAAGAGCCACCCGCGCAGACGACAGTCGGCAAAGGCTTCAATCATTGTCGGCGAAAGCGCGCGATGCGGCGTGGGCCCTAAGCGGCCTGCAAAGGCTTTAAGGACCCGTTCGGGCTCAAGCGAAAAAGAAAACTCTCCGACTGTTGTGTCGAGAAAGCCCTGCTTGCGCTCGGTCAACGCGCGTTGATAGGGCGAGGCCGGTTGTGCATCTTTATCGTGAAGAGCCCTAAGAAAACGTTGGCGTTGCGAATTTTTCCATAGCTGTTCGTCACGCGCACCGCTCGTATCGACGACAACATGGTCTTGTAACCACAGAAAGAACTCTCCAGCCGCTTGCTCTTGTTCACGTTCATCGCGATCTGCAACTGAGCAGTGCACACTGATTTGGGCAGCGGCTATGGCTGACGCGAGCCACAGTGGTTCGAGTGCTTGCCGCGGCGGCGTGGGTAGGGGCTCAAAGGGATCTTCGTAGTAGATCCGTAAAAAGGGCCGTTCCATAATACGGTTGAGCTCACAGCGCTCTTTGTCGTCGAGCACAATGTCGGGTGATGGGGCCTGTGGCAAGCGGCCAAACGCCATATCGGCGATGAACACGTGTTCAAAATGGCGACCGAGCATTTCTGGCAAGAGCAAAAACTCGACGGCGTGAACATCAGGATGATCGGGCCGCGGCATGGTTAGCGACGACAGTTCGGTCTTAAGCCACGAGATCAAGTCGTTCAAAGCAAAGATGCCGTCATCAAATTCAAGGGCAGTGCTTTCGGCGATCACAGCAAGCGCCTTCTTAACTGCTTCTACCGATGGCGCATCGGGCAGCATGGTGCGGTCAACCAGCAGAACGACAGCTTGGAGAAAATCTTTCAGGCGCGCTTGCTTTGGCAACAAGGCGAGTGCGGCTTCC
>CAZRSD010000323.1:0-1841 GCA_964602645.1 uncultured Myxococcales bacterium | reverse complement strand
ACCACGACTTGGCGCCATGTGCCTCGGCCAAGAAACAACAGAACCTGTGTGATCGCGAGCCCTAAGAACGCCCCGACGAGTGGCCAAGGATAGAGTAACGGCTGTTGCCACTGCGTTTGCAACGCTAAACCTACAAGACCGGCAACCAAAAAGGGAGAAAGGCGACGAGCAAGCATGAGCATAATCAAGGCGTCGATGAGACCTGCGCAACCGCTGCTTGCCAACGCGCATCGGCGCCAGGCGTTCCGTTCACGATCGCTTGCATCGCGAGTACGAGTGCGAGATGCGTATCTCGATCGGCCGCCGTTACACGTAATCCAAGTAACGCATCGCGTGTTTGTGCGGCATTTTTTTCGCTGGGATAATCACGAATGATCGCCCTCACCTCCCGCTGCCACTCACTGCGGATCTCCGCTTCACTTTTCACAACCGTCACACTTGGCTTACGCCAAACAAAAAACCCAACCACACTCGAAAGCAAGACCATGACGCCGCCCAGAATCACCCAAAAACGCACCGACTTCATACGCCACGTCCTTTGCGAAAGTTCATCCACTCACTCCAACCGATCCAAAAGGCAACCGTGACCGGGATCGAGAAGATCGCTCCGGGCACGCCAAATAATTTGGCGCCGATTAAAAAGACCAAGATGCTCACTATTGGATTCAGCCCCACCGCTCGCTCCATGACTTTTGGCACAATCAGGTTGTTCTCAAGTTGCTGGATAATAAGTAGTGCAATCAGGGTGAAGAGGGCCGTTGCTGGTGAGATGGTGAGCGCCAATAAGACCGCCGGAATCGCTGATAGCAGCGGGCCAATGTACGGAATAAACTCAAGCAACCCCCCAATAACCGCGAGCAACAAAGCATACGGCACCCCTAAGACCGCAAAAACCACCAGGTACAGCAAGCCGATGATCAAACACAGAAGAAGCTGCCCGCGCATCCAAGCACCGAGACGCTCCATCATGAGCCACGTAATACGTGAAATAATCTCTTGATATTCGCGAGGCACCCACTGCTCAAACACACGCTTGATCGCAAAATCCTCGATAACGATATACAGCGTGAGCACGAGAATCAAAACAAATGCCGCGATTCCACCAAAAATACCACTGATCGTCCCAAAGACATTAGTAAAAATCCCCTGGATTTGCGACTGCAAGCCTCGCAGGCCGTCCGAGAGGTCTATACCCGCCACGGCGTACCCTCCGCTTACCGACTTCCATGTATCAAGGAGTCCCGATAAATTTCCAAGCTGGTCACCATACGTTGTGATAAACGCACGCGACTGCTCAACCAAGGCCGGAATGAGTGCAACGATCAAAAAAGCCACTATACCAAATAACAACAGGTAAATTCCCAGCACAGCAGCCAATTTTGGGATACGTCGCTTATTCACCCAGGTGGCAAATGGGTAAATCATGCCCGCCAAGAGCAGGGCCGCGAATCCGTAGAGAATAATGTCGCGAATCATCCAAAGCACGCCAAGTGCGAGCAAGATGCCGATGGTTCGGAGGATGGTTCCTGTCGAAAGAGCGATGACGCGCACGGACGCCTGTTTCATATACAGGCAGTGTACCAACTTTCGATTTGAGGGAAAAGCGCGGCGAACCGTTTTGAAAAACCATTGTTTCGTGTACAGTACGCCACATGATCGAGCACCGAAAAGCCCGTCACGACTACGAGATCCTCGAAACCTTCGAGGCGGGCTTAGTGCTCACCGGGGACGAAGTAAAGAGCATTCGTGGCGGCCGGATGAAACTCGACGGCAGCTACGTTCACCTCATGAGCGGCGAGCTCTGGCTGGTTGGTGCCCATGTCGGTCGATACGAAAAACAG
>CAZRSD010000322.1:1473-1842 GCA_964602645.1 uncultured Myxococcales bacterium | reverse complement strand
GTAATGCGCAGAGTTATGGACGCGTGGTGCGATTTCGTTGACGAGGATCCTGCCTTCGTCGATGTAAAAAAACTCAAACGCGAAGGCACCGACCATGTTCATGTGCTCGGCAAAACGACGCATATGTTGTGCTGCGCTTTTCTCAACCTCATGAAGCATGAGGAGGGCTGTTGCAGGCCCAATTACGTCTTTGCACACGCCGCGTTCTTGTCGTGAAATCACCAATGGATAATGTGCGAAGTCACCGCTGCGCCCACGTACGGCGACCATGGCAAGTTCATGCGAAAAGACGACAAGATCTTCGACAAGAATAGGAGCGCTGCGCACAAATGCTTCATTGCAAAATGCGAAGGCGTCATGGAGATTAAA
>CAZRSD010000322.1:0-1463 GCA_964602645.1 uncultured Myxococcales bacterium | reverse complement strand
AAGGATAGTTGATCGCGAACAATAAAAACGCCTTTGCCGTCGTAGCCAAAGCGGCTCCATTTAAGGACCGCACGATATTTTTTTGCGGCGACAATTTCTTGCAGGCTACGTAATGTCAGTGGCGTCTTGATCACGTGCCCTGCTGCCGTTGGAATGCCGAGTGTGGTAAGAATGTCTTTTTGTGCGATTTTATCGCTGAGCCGAAAAACCGTGTCGGTCGACGGAAAAAACACTGTTCCAGTGTCTGCCGCGGCGGTTGCTATTGCCTCATGATCAATAAATTCGTTTTCGAAGATAACGGCATCAACGAGGGAGAAAAATTGTCGCAATGCTGTTTTGTCGTCGAGACGACCGAAGCGTAGGTGATCTGCAACGGCATGAGCCAATGCTTCCTGCTCATTTGTATAAACGTATACGTCGTGACCATGCTTGCGCCCTGCGGACGCAAGCATCTGTGACAGCTGCCCTGAACCCAAAATGCCAAGCCGCATAGACACTCCACGTGAACGTGATGGCAAATTGCAACGGTGCCGGTAAGGCCGGGTGTTAAAGATTGTCGTGACGAGAAAATAGCCGCGCATGGGAGGGCGTCCGTCAAGGGTGCTTATGGATTTGATAGTTTGGTAAATGGTTTGATTGTGCGCGACGACGAAGTGAGACTAAACGGAGTTACACCATGCCTCAATGGCAAGCGCTAATAATTTCGATGGCTATCGAGGCATGCGTCGTCGTGGCCACGATGGTCTTTGCGCTCCGCTTTTCTTGTCGCAATGCCATGCTCGGTGGTCTCGCGATTGCGAGCGCCACCCTCATGACGCATCCTTGTGCATGGTTTCTTAATCAGTATGTGTTATGGCGACTCAGCTTTGCGTTGCGCGCGACGATAATCGAATCATTAGTGACAGTTGCCGAGGCTTGCATAGTGATTTTGATATTGTCATTGAGCCGCCGTCACGGCTTGTTCGTTGCGGCGCTTGCAAACGCCGCATCGTTTTTTTCAGGTTTAGTTATTTTAAGCGCCTTTTCGTCGCAGTGAGCGCACGAACAAGAGGACGAGCATGCCAATGCCGATCGATGCAAACGACACTACACCGCCATTATTGCCAACGTTGCTGCAGCCTTCGTTTGAAAGCGCGTCTTCATCGCCGTTGAAATTTGCGGCGTTGATTGAGGCAGCTCCTTGGTCATTCTTTACGCATTTGAGCATATCGACACAGGTTGAGCCGTGATCGGGGTGAAACCGGCAATAGCCGTTTTTTACGAGGACGCAGCTGCCATCGCTGCCATCTTCAGTTTGGCAGGTATCGCCCGCATTTTTGCTGTTGCAGTTGGATACGTTTGGAGGAATGATATCCGCCCATGAACTGCTGCCGAGTGCCGTGACGAACAACGCTACAAGAATTGAACTACGCATAATGCCCACCCCATTTTTATCGTTTGGATAGAAAAGATCTAACACGAAA
>CAZRSD010000321.1:256-1851 GCA_964602645.1 uncultured Myxococcales bacterium | reverse complement strand
GTCGAAGCTGTTGTAACTTCTGAGGAAGGCCAAAGCGGTGAGCTCCGAAGCATCAGAAAAAACCGAGCAGCCCAGCGAACACAAGCTGCGCGAATCGAGGAAAAAAGGGCAGGTGGCCAAGAGTCCTGACTTAGCGGCACTTGCCAGTTTGTGTGGCGTGCTTTTGATGGTGATGATTTTTTCGACGTTTTTCTTCGAGAAAATCCGTGCCACGTTTCAAACCCTCCTGCGCAGGGACCTGAATGCTATTGACCTTGTAGTGGTCAAAGGGAACGCAAAGAACGCTCTTGATGCGTGGATGATGCTGAGCTTGCCCGTACTCTTCGCCGCTGGCCTCGGCGCTATGATAGGTAATGTCGGGCAATTTGGTTTTTTGTTTTCCACTGACCCCATTAAATTTGACCTCAAAAAAGTCGATCCTATCGCCGGCGTGAAAAAACTCTTTTCTAAGAATCGGCTTTTCGAAGTCATTAAGCAGATCATTAAGTTTCTCGTTGTGTTTTGGGTGATATATGCTGCGGTGAAGGATGCATTACCCAATCTCACGTTGTTGTTTCGTGTCGATTTGTCGATGAGCTTGGGCATTATTGGCGAACTTGTTAAATCGATCTTCGTGCGCGTCGTATTGTGCTTTTTGGTGATTGGCGTCGCAGATTTCTTTTGGCAGCGCTTTTCATTTTTGAAATCCATGCGCATGAGCAAATATGAAGTGAAGAAGGAATACATTCAGCAAGAAGGTGATCCAGAAATTAAGCACGAGCGCAGACGCATTCAGCAAGAAACACTTGAGGAATTGTCGACGGGAAATGTTTCAGAAGCTTCGGTGGTCATCACCAACCCAAGTCATGTCGCCGTGGCACTTCGTTACAAAGGATACGAAGATGCGGTGCCAAAGATCATTTCAAAGGGTGTCGGGCGAAATGCGAAGACCATCATTGGCGAGGCGCAGCGTCTCAATATTCCCATCTTGCGCAATGTGCCGCTTGCGCGCGATTTGCAATGGCTTGAAATCAACGAAGAGATTCCTGAACGTCTCTACGACAGCGTCGCTGAAGTACTAACATTTATCCAAGAGCTCAATATAAAAAATGCCGAGGCTAGTTCATGAAAATTGGTGCGATGAATGTATCATGGCCGTTTAATTCGCCGTTTCCCAAGCTGCCCTTGGGTACAAAAAAATTCGCAACCGTAGACAATTCATTTGCCGCAAAAGCAGGCCATAAAGCGTTTTCTCCTCATGGTTCGTCGGCTGAGCGGGACTTCGGCGAATGTGCGCTTAAAGAACTTGACGTGGATTTGCTGCGCGAACTTGCGGAGAGTTTTGACGGCAAACGCTTTTCCTATCAAGGCTTCATATCGTCGCAATTGCAACATGGCCCTGTCGATGATCAAACGAAATCGGCACTGACCCGCGCAATGGCGGTGAAGCGAATGCTCACCTTGGTTAACGCGACGGTTGAAGAGATGAAGACCATCGAGTTGCGCCGTATTTCCTACAGCAAGGGTTAAATCATGAGACAACGCATTGCCGAAGAGCATGATTTTGAGGAACTCTACGACGCTATTTTCGCATTAGGAACGAATTTCTTGCACCA
>CAZRSD010000321.1:0-246 GCA_964602645.1 uncultured Myxococcales bacterium | reverse complement strand
GCGGCACTCGCCTATGGCGAAACACTACTTGTGGCGAATCGTGCCGAACGGGCGCTGAACCATTTTTTTTCACTCTCCCAGCAATTTGATGTCGACGGTCGCACGCTCATCTTGACCGCTAAAGCATGCGTTTTGCTCGATAAGCCCGATGAGGCGAAAAAGTTCTTGAGCATGATCACCAATCAAGAAATTGTAGCAAGCAACCAAGATGCTGAGGCGGCGCAAGCAATTTTATCGTTGCTTTAG
>CAZRSD010000320.1:0-1874 GCA_964602645.1 uncultured Myxococcales bacterium | reverse complement strand
GAAACCCCTTCTTTCTTTTTGAGCTCGCGCTCCACGACGGTCTGCGTGGAGATGCCCGCGTGATCAGTACCGGGCAGCCACAAAACATCGCGGCCTTTCATGCGATAAAAGCGCGCCAAAATATCTTGTAAGGTGACAAACAACGCATGGCCGTTGTGCAGCACACCAGTAACGTTTGGCGGCGGCATCATAATGACGTATGGCTCGGTCTTCACTCGACCTGCAGAAAACACACCACTGTTGAGCCAACGTTGGTACCATTTGTGCTCTATTTCTTCGCGGTTAAAATTCTTTTCTAATTGTATAGTATTTGTCGTCATCATCAGGCCTGTGGCTACTCGTTGGTTGCACTAATGCCTCGTTTTGATCGGCATTACAAGTGAGTTTGGGCAAGAGCTGTCCGCATCGTCGCGCGGACAAGCCGGGGAACGACACGGTGGCGAGTGCTCGAGGACAAAGCCAATAAATTTGCAAGGCCTTTGTCCATATGGGATCGTTCGAAGGTAATGTTTGGATTCTATTTGGCCGCAACGACGACTCGCCGGCGTGCGAGGGGGGAAATATGAGTTTTCGAAAGATGTTGTCGATAGCGTGTCTTCTGTCGACGGTGTGGTTTAGCGCGCAGATCGTGGCGCAGTCAAAAATTGATCTGAGCGAGGGCACCCTGTTTGTTTCAGGTGGCCTGTCGTTCAAATATGATCTCATCGGTTTTGAAAAACCCCAACACAATTTTGCACTGCTTTCTGATCTCGGCGGTGGCTATTTTGTCCTCAATCGCCTCGCCGTTGGTGTGAGTGTGCCCGCGACGTGGAATTTTGCATCCGGCGTTGGTAATGTTCAAATCGATAAGCGTGGCGAACTCGGTATTAAACTTTTTTCGACGTATTTCTTTAACACCGAAGCAAGCCTTGCGCCCTACCTCGGTGGAAACGTAACGCCCGCATACAGCATGGGCGAAAAGACGTTTCAGGTGAGCGCTGGCGTCGACGGTGGCGTCATCGTGAGCCTGTCACAAAGCGTCGCGCTCGACATCGGCCTGCGCCCGGAATTGCATTTCAAACTTTTCGATACGCAAAAATGGAAATTCTCACTTCCCGCCGGCTTTTTGGGTGTCCGAGCTTTTTTTTAAGCACAGGCTGAGCGTTTATTACATGCGGTGGAGCCAAGCCGTACAATATCCCTTTGGATGAATCGGACCTGGAACAACTTTGCAACCACCGCACAGCGATGCTTGCGTTGGTAATGTATATAGTTTGCAATTGTCACAGGTGCGCCCCTGCACGGGTGATGCATCGACATAGTTCAACGAATTTCTAATATTCCTGTCTTGTTCGCTTAAGTTTTCTTGATTAGGGCAAGGCTCGACGTCGTGCGCGGGTTTCGCTGTTGTATCATCCTTTTTCTTGCAGGCGGTGATGACAAGTGGGCCGATGGTTGCTGTGGCAACGAGTCCAACCGCTCCCTGAACTGCATTACGCAAAATGCTTCTGCGGGTTTGTGTTGTTTTCATATAATTGATCACCGAAGTAAATCGTGTGTTAAAACGCGATCAGTAATACCGACTGAGTAGTAATGCACATCGCTTTTCTCGACACGGTCGCTAGTATTTAAAATGGTTTCAAAAAATCATTTGCGCAATGGTTCCGAAAATGCAAGGGCGGTATCATGCTGCTTAAAGTAATCTTAATTCCAGAATAGAATATACATTTTCGTCGATAACAAATCATCGTTCGTGCTTGCTGCGAAATTTCCAGGCCACTACTGATTTGTCGCTAAAAAAAATAAGACTCCATTGCTAAACCCCTGTGCTGTTTGCTAGAGAATAGGAGTCAAAAATCAAAAGCCTCCATGGGTCGGTCGCTAAACAATTTTTA
>CAZRSD010000319.1:0-1883 GCA_964602645.1 uncultured Myxococcales bacterium | reverse complement strand
GACGATCAACAAGCTCATTCGCACGAGCCGTTATTTGGTGCAGGAATTGGGTCGTGAGCCCACGCCTGAAGAGATCGCCGAGAAGATGGAATTGCCTGAAGACAAAGTGCGCAAAGTCCTGAAGATAGCGAAAGAGCCTATCTCGCTCGAAACGCCCATTGGCGACGATGAAGAAGGTGGTTCCGCGCTCGGTGATTTTATCGAAGACAAGACCGCAACCAATCCTTCAAATGCTGTCATGCAAATGAATTTGGGTGAACAAACGCGTAAGGTGCTTGCAACCCTGACGCCGCGTGAAGAGAAAGTTTTGCGCATGCGCTTTGGCATCGGCGAGCGTTCTGACCACACACTGGAGGAAGTCGGTCAGGATTTTGAAGTGACTCGTGAGCGTATTCGTCAAATCGAGGCAAAGGCACTGCGAAAACTGCGCCACCCATCGCGCGCAAAGAAGCTCTTTGCATTTACCGATCCGGGTAGGCCAACGAGCCGCTCGACGCCGTCGTCCTCGTCATAGGAGCGGATGGTTGTGCATTTTATGCACGCTTCGATATAAAATGCTGAACCTTGCGGAATAGCGACACGTGCTCACTTGTTGAGCGCGTGTGCTCGTTCTTTTAAGGCGAGCTCCATCATGGAGGACTCATGAAGAAATGTACGCAAATCTTTTCGCTAGTAGTTATCGCATCTTTGGTTAGTAGTGTTGCTTGGACCATGGAGGAAGACGAAAGTGTAACAGAGCAGGTAGAAAATGATGGTGAAGACGGCAACCACGAGTTCACAGTAAAACCTTTATCGCAATCGGTAATTGCTCAGAGTTGTGATGGCACTCAAAAAGCCTACGATGAGTCGACGCTCCTCATGAAGTCAGATTTGTCGAAGCCTCGGATTCATTTTCTTGTTGCAGAAAATAATCACTGTAATTGGGAAGCCCTAGTCAATCGTGGCTACCAACAACAAGGTTTCACCGAGCTTGATGTGCAATGGGTTGTCAATGAGGTTTCGGAGCCCTACCATTTGAGCAAAGAACGTGCAAACTTGCTCTTTAAGCTCATGATCACCATGCAGTTTGGCGGTCATTATGAACAAAAGATTATCGATTTGCTCATGTCGCCAAAGATCCCGGTAGCTGATGGCATGTTGAATCTCTATACGAGCCGCACACGCAAGACGATGGGAAGCGTCATCACCAACGCTATCGAAATGGCGAGAAGATCTGAACACTATCTTGAAGCATTGAAGAGTATTCTTGCCCTATTACCGATAGCCGATATCAACACGCGCATTATCATTTCCCGCGAAGAGTATAACGCAGAGAAAACGATAAGCCGTTTTAATCCTCAATATGATGCTACATCGTACAATCTGCTTGGTTGGTTGATGCGGAAAAAGAAGCACTACATCGACGCTCAGCAAAAAAGATACGCTCATTATGTGGGCGCGGCCATACTTCTCATGGATCGTAACTTTGCGAACAAAATTGAAGAAGGCGAAAAGGATCTAGAGAGCAATCTCTTCGCTATGATCACGTTGCTGAATAAGCAAGGCGATGTCGACGAAGACAAGCTTCAAATGGCCGCACGTCGTCTTAAATAGTTCCATTGCACGTGCTCAAAAAAGGCGCACCCGGTGGTGTGCTTTTTTCAGCTCCGCAGAGTGGTGTAATGGTGCAAATGCAACGTGGTAGCGGCAAAAAATTATTTCGGTTCTGTTCGCGCCGCACTTATTACGAGCGGAATGCGGGGTAAATCGCGATCGCCCCTTGATTCATTTCGCCGTTGACCTATTAGATAACGGAGCATTTGAATTTTGGGCCCGTAGCTCAGCGGTAGAGCATTCGGCTCATAACCGACAGCGCGCTGGTTCGAATCCGGCCGGGCCCACCA
>CAZRSD010000318.1:0-1894 GCA_964602645.1 uncultured Myxococcales bacterium | reverse complement strand
GAAATGTCGATGGTGGGAAAGCCCTTAAGCAATGTCGTTACGGCATCGACCGTCAAGAAATGATCGTCACGAGAGAAGGTTAAATCACCGCGCAGGCATGCTTGTTGATAAAGCTCATCGATGTGTTCGAGAAATCCGCGCATCTCAGCGAAGATGGCATCGCGGTCGTCGAAGATGACCAGTGGTTTTGGTTTTGACGACACTAAGAGTTCGAGAAGCGACGAAAGATTGCTGAAAAAAGCGGGCAGCAATTTCTCCATGCCATAGAAATGAACTTGGTTTTCAATGTCACGCAACTTCTCGTTGAGCTTGTGCGTGGGGTAGTTGAGCATGTCGCCAAGATTGCGCAATTTTTCTTCAGCGCGCGGTAAAGTTTCGTCGTCGAGAAAGATCTCTTTGGCGCCACCAACGATGATCGAAGGAATCGGCTCAAGCCCGCGTTGGGTACTTTCATCAAAGTAACGCAAGCTTTCAATTTCGTCGCCAAACAGATCAAGTCGAACTGGTCTCTTCGCGCCGTTAACGAAAATATCGATGATGCTGCCGCGCACCGCGAAGGTATTGCGATCAAGAACGTGATTGACCTTGGCGTAGCCCATGAGCACGAGCGCATTGATGAGGCGATCGCGATTAAGCGTTTCACCCTTTACCAAAACCTGTGCATGCTTTTGCAGATCGAAGGCATTCGGGCAGCGTTCAAGCAACCCCTCGGGACTCACTAAGAGAATCGATGGATGCTCGTCAATAGCAAGGGCGAATCGAGTTGCCACTTTTTCCGCGCGCACAAGCGGATCCGCAGATGTCGCATGCATGACCGTGCGCTCATCCGCAGGGAGCGTCTTGATGGTCTGGCCCTGGTCTTTGGCGAAGAAGCGGAGGTTTTTGAGCCGATCCGAAAAAGCCGCGGCGTTTTTGGTGACGAGCACGATGGAACGATGTTTTGCGAATTGAACGGCAACAAGCTCAACCAAGAGGCGGGCTTTGCCGTCAATGCGTGTGCTCTCGTGAGGCAGTAATTCAGTGAGACGTTGATCGAAAGAAGAAGTCATAGTCCGGGATATTTCTCGTCATCAAAAGTTTGAGCCATGGCTCTTAGCGAAAACACGCATTGATGGCAACGCATGACGGCTGAATTTTGTCTGTAATATCCTTGCAAACGTAAGGACTAATTAATAGGTCCAATTACGAGGATAAACATCAATTTCATCGAGGGGGTGCCCATGGACAAGATCGACGCCGTACGATTTGGCTTAGCCGGTGGTCTTGTAGCGGCACTCGCCATTTTTGTATTCACGCTTATCGCTGCGGTTAGTGGCTATGGCCTCGAGGCGCTCAATGTCTGTAAGAGTCTCTTCGCTGGTTATGACATCAGCGTATTCGGCAGCCTCATCGGTGCCATCTATGCCTTCATGATCGGCTTTGCCAAACTCTTTTTGCTGGGCTTCATCTACAATCTCTTGGGACCGCCCAAAGAATAGCTTCTCGACGCTATTGTGGGCCGACGTTTGCGAGATCGACCCCAACGGGGCAATGATCTGAACCTAAGATTTCTGGCCAAATGAAACTATTGGTCACGAAGGGCAACGCGGTCTTGTTCGCAAGTACGCCGTCAATACGCCAGCCTATGTTTCGCTCGCGTCCACGAAAACGCATGTTCCACCAGGTGTACTGATGGGGTTCTTGGTTGAAATGACGAAACGTGTCGACGTAACCGCGATTGAGGACCGTTGAAAAATGTTCGCGTTCCACAGGCAGAAAGCCGCTCGTGTTGGCGTTTTCTTTGGGGCGTGCCAAGTCGATATCTTTATGTGCGGTGTTAAAATCACCCATTACGAACTGAGGACCGTCAAACTTGGCCAAAAAATCAAAGAGTGCGTCGTAAAATTCGAGTTTG
>CAZRSD010000317.1:0-1897 GCA_964602645.1 uncultured Myxococcales bacterium | reverse complement strand
CGATCATCACATAGGCCTGGAATCCATTCTTGCCACGCTTTAGCCCTTGCTCTTCCATAATTGCCAGCACCTTGCGCGCTTCGTTCAGGTCACGGCAGAACGGCACCATTGCTTTAACATTTGTAATACCCATGTCGTCACGCACCTTTTTAATCGCACGACACTCGAGTTCAAAACCGGCACGATACGAGTCAGAGTAGTAGCGACTCGCCCCACGCCAGCCAATCATCGGGTTATTCTCTTGCGGTTCAAAATATTTACCACCGATAAGGTTGGCGTACTCATTTGATTTGAAATCCGAAAAACGGATTATGACATCGTTGGGGTAAAAAGCTGCCCCGATAATCGCGACGCCTTCGGCGAGCTTGTCGATAAAGTACTGCTCTTTTTTTGTATAGCCCCTAGTGAGCGTATTAATGACATCGCGGGTTTCTTTGTCGGTCACTTTGTCAAAATGCAGCAGCGCCATCGGGTGGATTTTGATATGAGAATCAATAATGAATTCTTCTCGAGCGAGCCCCACGCCGTCGTTCGGTATCATCGAGTAGGCAAAGGCGTGATCGGGCGAGCCGATGTTCATCATGATCTTTGTTTTTGGTCGCTTGAGGTTTTTGACATTGGTGCGCTTCACTTCATATTTGAGCTTGCCCATTAGCACACTGCCCTCATCGCCAACCGAGCAGTCGACGGTGAGTGGCATACCTTGGTTGATTTTTGTTGAGCCATCACCAGTTCCAACAACACACGGAATACCGAGCTCGCGCGATACGATCGCCGCATGGCATGTTCGACCACCTTTATCAGTCACAATCGCACTGGCCATTTTCATGATCGGCACCCAGTCGGGGTCGGTCATTTCGGTGACCAAAACATCCCCTTCTTCAAAATTAGTGATGTCACTCACGCTCATAATCTTATTGGCATTTCCGACGCCAATCTTATTGCCGACGCTCGTGCCGCTGGCCAAAAGCGGGCCGGCCTGGACGAGCGAATATTCCTCGATGATGTTCGTATCTTTGCGCGACTGTACGGTTTCACTCCGTGCCTGCACGATATAAAGCTTGCCATCGTCCTCATCAAGCGCCCACTCTATGTCCATTGGCTTGCCATAGTGCTGCTCAATTTTCATTGCCCAGTCCGCCAGTGTGACTACCTGACCATCGGTAATAGAGTAGCGATTTTGGTCCCGTTCGCTCACCTTAATATTCTTCGTCTTGCTGCCCTTTATGGGAATCATCTTCATTTTTTTACTGCCTAGCCGTCGTTTCAAGATTGCCATCGTTGGTTTGAAGACGATAAATTCGTCCGGGCTGACGTGGCCTTGAACGATGTTTTCTCCAAGACCATAAATCGAACTGACTAGCACAGCGTTCTTAAAGCCACTTTCGGTGTCAATCGTAAACATCACCCCGGCACATTCGCTGCGTACCGCGACCATTTGCTGTATACCAACGCTCAGCGCAACCTTCATGTGCGAAAAGCCGTTTTCGACACGGTAGACGATCGCTCGGTCAGTAAAGAGTGAGGCGATGCATTCTTTTGTAGCCCGGAGCACATCCCTTTCGCCTTTGATATTCAAAAATGTTGCCTGCTGGCCTGCAAACGAGGCATTTGGCAGATCCTCGGCCGTCGCGCTAGAACGTACTGCCACCACCAGATCACCCCGCGGGTGGCCACATCTCTCGCTGAGTTCTTTGTAGCCACGCTTAATTTCTGCCTCGAAATCCTTTGGCAGGCTTGCCCGAACAATCATGGAACGAATCTTTTTACACAGCCGCGCTAGATCGCGCACATCTGAGACTTTCAGTCCGTGCAGCGATTTTTCGATTCGAGTATCGAGACCACTTTCGCGTAGAAAGTAGTAGAAAGCGCTCGATGTCGTCGCAACGCAGGTCGG
>CAZRSD010000316.1:0-1897 GCA_964602645.1 uncultured Myxococcales bacterium | reverse complement strand
AGGCTCGCATCGATGCGGCGCTCAAAGCATTTGAAACGTCGTTCGATGGCAAGCTTTCGGCGGCTGACTCCATCGACTAAGAATAGCTTCAGGGGATTGATATGGCGACATTGCGCGAAACTAAAAATCGCATCAAAAGCGTTAAGAATACCGAGAAGATCACCAAAGCCATGAAGATGGTGGCGGCGAGTAAGCTCAAGCGCGCGCAAGATGCGGTGACCAAACCACGGCCGTTTTCGAAAAAGCTGCTCGATGTCATCATGGATCTCGCTGAGCGGATTGAGCAAAGTAGCCTTGAGCCGCATCCATTGCTCCTTGATCGCGCGGTAAAAAAGAACGTCTGTGTGATTGCGCTCACGTCAGATCGCGGTCTCTGTGGTGCACTCAACAGCTCGGTTGTGCGGATGGCGCAGCGATTCATTATCGATCATGAAGAACAGTTCGAAAAGATTCTCATCTCGACGATCGGCAAGAAGGGCTTCGAAGGTCTTGCACGCTTCGGTTTGACAGTGACCAAGCGCTATGAGCCACAGGGCAAGATTTATGACTTTGCGCTCGCTAAGGCCATAGCCGAAGAGATGTGCGAGAAGTTTCTTCTGCATGAATTCGATGCGGTTTATCTGATATATAACGAGTTTAAATCGGCTATTACTCAGCAGGTTGTCGTTGAGCAGCTCCTGCCCATTGTCAGAAGACCTGTTGCGAAGGATGCGCCGATCGATTTTGTGTATGAACCAAGTCAACACGATCTGTTGTCGACGCTCGTGCCACGGCATTTCGCGACGCGACTCTATCAATCGTTCTTAGAATCCTATGCATCTGAACAAGGTGCTCGCATGACGGCGATGGATAACGCGACGCGCAATGCTAAAGAAATGACCGACCGATTAACGCTTGAATATAACCGCGCTCGACAAGCGGCGATTACCAAGGAATTGATCGAAATCATTGGCGGTGCTGAGGCGCTGTGAGTTTTGCAATCACCCAAGAAACAAACTTAATAGCGACGATAACCACGGTATATACTGACCTCGTGGCGAAAAAAGCGGTGAGATATCCAGATGGGTATGCAGCAAGACAAAGACAAGAAGCCAGACAAGGCGCCAGGCAAACTTAAGGAATGGCAAAAGCATCAAGCCGAGGCGTATCGCACCTATCTGCGCACGAGTGCCGTTGGGCTTGAGTTCGGCTTGTCGATCGTGGTGGGCGCGTTACTTGGCTATTTCGCCGACAAATATTTCGACTCGGCGCCCTGGGGCCTTCTCATCGGTGTCATCATAGGCTCGATCGCCGCCGGAAAGCGTCTCTATATTTTTGCGAAAAAATATCTGAACAAGACAGATTCAAATGACAAGAATGACTAAAAAAGCTGAGAAGGATCTCAAGAGCTACATCAAGAAGACGATGTGGTCGGCGATCATTTTGCTGAGCATGATCGGCACCGCGATTGCGTGCGCTTATTTTTTGGGCTTACCGACCTTTCTGGCCCCACTCGTGGGGGCGATCATCGGTGTTGGAGCGGCAACGCTCAATCTCTTCGCGATTGGTTATGCGTTTTACATCATCGCGATCAAAAACGGCAAGAAGTGGGCTGTGGCTGCGCCGATCGGCAGTTTCGTTGGCATGTGTCTCATCGCCTTTGTGCTCGCCAAGTTTTGGTCTACGGCCTTGTTTGGTTTTGCGCTTGGTCTGACCGCGCCGGTATTCTTTTGCGCCACCATCGTGTTTTTGGGGTAAGCCCCGCTTGACCCCGCAATCAAATAGCGTCAAAAAAGTTCTTGCGCAAATTTTCGTAGAGAGATTTATGAATCATCATACCTCTTGGTATAATTTCCTGCCTTGGTATAACGATCTCCTGAATTATTTTCAGGACAACTTCGCTGATACCGTCGTGTTC
>CAZRSD010000315.1:0-1919 GCA_964602645.1 uncultured Myxococcales bacterium | reverse complement strand
ATGTTGAACAACGCACTCATCCTGGCGCTCGCCTGCGCCGGCCTCGCGCTGCTGTACGGCGCGATGACGGCCAAGTGGATCCTCTCGCAGCCGGACGGCAACGACCGCATGCGCGAGATCGCCGCCGCCATCCAGGCCGGCGCGAAGGCCTACCTCAACCGGCAGTACACCACGATCGGCATCGTGGGCGCCGTGCTCTTCGTCGCGATCTGGCTCGCATCGTGGCAGAAGCACGTCAATCGTTCATCGAGTTGGCTGCCGGTCGCAAGACCTTGCTCGAGATGAAGCGGGAGCGTATCCAGCTCTGGCGTGACAAGGTCGTGCCCATCCTCGACAAGATGTCACGATGCGAGGAAGAGCTTCGTCGCAGCAATCGAGTGATTCCGCCGTGGAGCCCTGAGATTCCGGATCCGCGAGAAGGTTTGGAGGATCGAATCTGCGAGATCGACAAGGCCGAGCTCGATCGTCTTGGCTGGGTCGTTCTTCCGCCCTTGCCAGTTACTAATTGACTATAAAGCCTAAGCTTTTACGAGTATTTTCTTAGCTTAGAGGGTTAGTTCTGAGAATCAACAAGCCCGTCACATCGAGAGAATGTGTCGGGCTTGAACTTTTTTTGGGAACATGTCACAAATCAGCTATACTTGCATTGAGTGCTTGGCTCGTAGCCATTCGTGATTAACGGATTATTAATCGTGAATAGCTAAAAGCTAAACGCTGCTATGTTTCTTCTTGTCCGCCACCCTTCATATGATGTCTCCACGGGGCACTTGGACGAGCTTGGCATCTCTCAAACTGAACAACTTGCTGATCTTATCGAAGCAATTCCGTTTGATTTTAAACGAATCATTTCATCTCCATCCACTCGAACCAAGGAAATGACCGCGCAGCTCGTGAAACGCATGGGCGTGATGTGGCAAGAGGATGCTACCCTTGCTGTGGATGGTTTTCCCAAGGCGTATTTACCCCCTCGTGATCTTTCAACACTGATCATTATTTCTCATCAGCCGACATTACAAAAACTTATCCAAGCATGGGCAAGCGCCTTTGGATGCGTTACACCGCCTTCACTTGAAGTTGGACAAGCGTATCTCGTCGATATAAAAACACGTACTTTTAGACTGTTAACAGCTCAACAAAGTTAACCATCCCTTTAGCGTCCACAGCTTCGCCCGCCACCACAATCACTTCATCGCCCGTTGCGATGTATTTTTTTTCTTTGAGCGTCGTGATTGAAGCCTCGATCAATTCGCTGACGGTTTGCTTATTTTCAATCCAAAAAGGCCGCGTCCCCCAGAGAATATTGGTTTGACGAGCGATCCTTGGATCAGCACTGCAGGCAAAAATGGGAAGGTTAGAACGATAACGGCTGACCAAGCGCGCCGTTTCTCCCGAACGAGAGACGACTAACATAGCTTTGGGCTTTCTGGCACGCGCCAATACGGCCGCCACATTTGTCATGGCTTCTTTGGGTTTTCCTTGCTCAAATTCATCTCTTGAGACTTCGGTCCATTTACTAGTTTCGACTTCGTGGATGGTTTTCGCCATCACTTGTACCGCTTCGACCGGATATGCTCCGCTGGCGGTTTCACCTGAAAGCATAGTAGCGTCGGTTTTATCAATGACCGCATTCGCCACATCTGAAACTTCGGCGCGTGTTGGACGAGGATTTCGAATCATCGAGTCGAGCATTTGCGTTGCGACGACAACCGGTTTCGCCGCTTTCAGACATTTTTCAATCATCATTTTTTGCAGCAATGGAACTTTCTCAGCAGCCAACTCAATGCCTAAATCACCGCGCGCCACCATGATTCCATCCACTTCTTGAAGAATGGCGTCAAATTGTTCAACGGCTTCCGGCTTTTCTATTTTTGCCATGATTTTTATTTTTATAGAAAAATATTTAATAATTGTTTAATCGC
>CAZRSD010000314.1:0-1919 GCA_964602645.1 uncultured Myxococcales bacterium | reverse complement strand
TTGACTCATCGCGCACACGAGGGCGTTGGACCTTGACCTTCTGGTCCCCAATATAGAGACTGTCTCTAAACGGGGAACGGGGCTTTAAAACAGACCTGCTTTTGCAGCATTAGACCTTGGTGAACAAGACCATTGAATAAGATGAGTGAATTTTCCAAGGTCCTCTATTTTTGCGCCAATAGAGTACAAAAAAGGTAAGGCATAGGCCATCCGAAAGGCGGATCGCTCTTTTTAAGTTATAAGCCACGCAGTGGATGGCAAATTCGATCTTTACCTTTTGTAAGCCGCGGCGATGAAATCGTTTTAGAGATTGTCTTTCCTTAAGCTCAGCAAAGACCGGTTCAACGAGGGCTTTTCGCTGCCGGTATTTTTCCTTCGCACGTGGATGCTGCAAGACCTGCATCATGGCTTCCTTAAGTTCTTCACCATCATAGCGTTTGATACTGCGACCACGTGCGGACTTGGTACATTGCGAGCGGATTGGGCAATCGCTGCATTCTTTGCCGATGTAGTACCGATACTTTCGTCCATTCACATCCTGACGAATCTGCTGTGGAGTTAGCTTTTTCTTTTCAGGGCAAATATATGCATCTAAGTCATCGTCATAGTGAAAATCTGATTTTCCAAATAGTTGTTGGTGTGATTGCTTTTTCCATTTTCCAGTTTTCTCCACTGCGCCCGATGGGCAAAGAATATCGAGCTCAAATGCATTGAACACTTGAAGAACCTCAATGTTATGATAACCGGCATCAAGCATTGTGCATCCCGGTAGTTGTCCATGAATTTGCTCATGTTGCTCCAGCATTGGGCTGATTGCCAAATTTTCATTAGTTGGATGTAGGTACTGGCCAACAATAAAGCGATTTTGGTCCACCAAAATCGATGGTTTATATGCCGGTCGATTGACCTTATTTTTTAGAGGCTGCACCGTTGCCGTAGGCTCAATCGATGAGACACAGACCTTATTGCTCGGTTTACCCATCTTGTTTAACAGGGCTTGTCGATTGGTCGCAATATCAGCTGCTTCTTTAGATATCAGAGCCTTCGTTTGTTTGGCTTTATTATCTGGGGCGAGCGACGCTTCTTCTTCAGCCTTTTCAGCTTCCAGGCGTGCTGCATCCGCTTTTAAAATTCGGTAGTGGCTGCTCGCAGCCTCTATTACAGTGCCATCTCCAGCTGCATCATGCGTTGTCAGTTTAAGTTGACGTACAAGCTGTCTTGTGAGGGTGACAAAAAAGTCTTCGCTCAGCACTTTTGAGTGCTGATTAAAGAATTTGCCAATCGTGCTATGGTCCGGCTGCAAACCACCGCAAATCCACCAAGCGCCAACATCACGAACGGCCAAAGTCTCAAGCTGACGAAGAGACCATTGTTTATTCAACATGCCGTAAATTATTAGGCCCATCATTATGCGCGGGTGAGCTGCCCGCCGACCAGTAGGACTGTATGCCTTAATGAAGCCGGAAAAATCATAGGCTTCTAAAAATGCCGACAGCTGAATCACAAATGAAAGACCGTTTTCCTGCAAATAAGTCTTAAGTGGCTTATCGCCTACAAAAAGACGATGGGCGTTTCCTTGCTTAAAGAAGATCTCAGCCGAATCGCATACCGCCTCGCTATAATCACTTAACTCATCAAATCCCAGCGAGCTCTGATCCATCGCAGGTAACACTTTAGAACGACGTCTCTTAATCACAGTATTCATAGCAGTACTTGATCAAATACTGCTATGGCTGACAATTACCTACTAGACAACTATTTAAAGAGAAAATCGACAGTCTCTTTAAAGCGGGAAAATTTTCCTGAAACGCTTGGTTTAAAACATGGTTGAGCTGTTCTTTTAAAAACACCGATTGAGGTGAAAAACTCATTGTACGCCTCCGAAGAAATTCACTTCGATGGGCACAAGTCCGCTCTCC
>CAZRSD010000313.1:0-1943 GCA_964602645.1 uncultured Myxococcales bacterium | reverse complement strand
ACCAACAGCTGCACGCTTCACATAGCGACGGAATTGCTTTTCACCAATGTTATAGTGAAAGCGAAGCTTTTGCTTTTCACGAAGACGAATCGCGAAGTCAGAGAGCTTAGCACGACGAGTCGGGCCGTGTTGACCAGGTGGGTAGGGGCGGCGAAGATCGCCTTCACTGCGCATCAAACCAGGAAGTTGCGTTCCTAGACGACGAATTATCTTCAAACGTGGGCCACGATAACGTGCCATGCATTCTACTCCTTGCTTTATCGCTCTTCTGGAAAGAAGAGCCAAACCGATGGATAAAGCGAAATGGTTACGGTGCCGGCCGAAGCCGGACACAGCTTGGAATATCGCCTTGCAGACGCTTGGTCAATGGGCTTTTGGCCACGCGAAATTTGTGGTTTTATAGGTCTGCTAGAAGACCGGCGCGATCAAATATCCGCCTAACGCACTGAACTTATTGTGACCATGGACGACATTATCAGCTCATCTACCGCATGCCCGAAGGATTCATTGGCAGCTATCATCGCGCTGCCGAGCATCAATTCAGCCCCATTGATCGCCGATCTTGCGGAAGAGCGTAGCTCTTGGGCAATGCGACCGGGCGATATCGACGAGATCGTAGCTGCCAATATCACACTCTTCACCGACGCGAAGGCTCATCTCACGCAATTCGGCATTATCCCTACGCCGCGGCACAAAATAGTTTGTCTCAGTACCATCAAAAAACTCATCGCAAAAAATCACGGCGAGACGATCAACCTGCCCGATCTTGCATCGGCCACCGAGGCAGTGGCGTGGTTGAAGACTGCAGCCCACGAGGCGTTTGATCGCATCAATAAACTGGGCATGGCGCAGATAGCCGCCGTTGAATGCGCAGTTATTCCCGCGACACTCGCCATGGAACAGCGCGGCCTGCCCTTTGACAAAACTCGCTGGCAACACACGCTCACGGGTGTTGCGGAAGAATGCGAACGTCTCAAGCACAAACTCGACGAGCTCTTGCCCAACGACAATGGCTTCCTCCTGTTTGGCCAAGATCCGGTTGACCTCAATAATGCCAACGCCGTAAAGGCTTCGCTCGAAAAATTATTGGGTACAAAACTCAAAGGCACGTCACAATCGAGTCTCAAGGATTTCGATCACGAAGCAGTGAAACTCGTGCTGCGCTATCGCGAGCATGCGCGCATGCTATCGACGTTTGGCGAGACATTTCTTGCGAAGATCGATAATGATCGCATTAAGGGTCACTTTACCACCATCAGCAGCGCATCTGGCCGTTTTGCATGTCACGACGTCAACCTGCTCGCGCTTCCGGGCGACGATGCATTTCAAGCATGCCTAGCCCCGAGAGCGCCCTACGTCATACGTCATTTTGACTATGGCGCCTTCGAGCTGCGCATTCTTGCCGCACTTTGTGGCGACGAAACATTGATTCGCATCTTCAATGACAACCTCGACATTCACGCCATGGTTGCGCAAGAAATCTTCGGCATGCCCGTCAGCAAAACTGAAAATGCACATTTGCGCGACCAAGCCAAGGTGCTCAACTTTGGCCTCATTTATGGCATGGGCGAAACGGGGCTCGCGAAACAGCTCAAGATCTCTAAGGGCGATGCAAACGCCTTGCTCAAAAATTATTTCAAGCGCTTTTCCCGTGTGGGGCAGTATTTGACGTCGCTGGAAGAGATGGCCAAGACCAAAGGCTATGTCGAAACCGTACTCGGTCGCCGCGCCTATTTAGCCGACTACGACGATGAGGGCCTCGTGGCTCGCCTTGCGCGCAATATTCCGATTCAAGGAACCGGTGCCGACATCATCAAGCTCGCGCTCTGCCGCGTGTGGAAGCGCCTGCATGACGAGAAGATCGATGCGTATGTCGTCAATTTAGTTCATGACGAAATCGTTCTTGAAGCGCATGAAGATCATCGCGCGCGCGCGGAAGAAAT
>CAZRSD010000312.1:0-1948 GCA_964602645.1 uncultured Myxococcales bacterium | reverse complement strand
CTTAACTACGCAATTGAAGACAAATTACAACAATTCGTCAAGAAAATTCAGCAAAATCTCTTGACGTTGGTAAGGCAAGGTGCTATACTCGATGCTATTCTCGGTTAAACCAGAATAGGACTGTATGTGCCGTCAATCTGGGAACGATTTTGGTCGCCCCAAACTGGCTAGAAGCACCAAGTCCGCAAAATTTCAAATTCAAACAGAGCAAGGAGCAAGCATATCAGTAGGAGAGAGCCATACCGCGGAAGGTTTCCAGCCGCGGACACAACACGCATCAACAGTGAAATTCGCGCTAGAGATGTCCGTGTAATCGACGCAGAAGGCAAACAGTTGGGTGTCATGAATCTTCGTGACGCGCTGACCATTGCCACCGAAAAGATGCTGGACCTTGTCGAAGTCGCACCCAACAGCAACCCACCAGTTTGCCGTTTGATGGACTATGGCAAGTATCAGTATGAAAAACAGAAGCGTGAGCGTGAAGCCCGCAAAGCACAAAAAGCCATTGAAATCAAGGAAGTGCGCCTCGCACCCCGTACCGATGACCACGACGTTCAGGTAGCAGTCAACAAAATCAAAAAATGGGCAGAAGAAGGCGACAAGGTCCGTGTGCGGATTCGTTTCCGCGGGCGTGAAATGTCGCACCCTGAAATTGCCCAGGAGATGTTGGAACGGATTGCAAAAGACGTTGGCACGGACGTGGTTGTTGAAGCATCTCCACAGTTTGATGGCAGAACAATGATTATGGTGCTCGCACCTGCCTCGTAACGGCAGGGTATGGCTGTCTTGTCATTTGGCAATGTGGCCGTGAAGTGATTCATGCATGATGTGATCTGACTATGTAAATAGTTTGACCCCTGTCGATTGGCAAATTATAATTACTAAGTTGTCAAACGGGCGACAATGCCCGTTTTTTTTGTCTGCCAGACAAAATACAGGATATCGACAGAATCAAGGTGTTTCAGGGTAATGGGGCGATAAATTCCCCAATATCTGCCGAGATTCTCACTCATTCGAAAAGGAATAGGCCAGTATGCCGAAGATTAAAACGCACAAGGGCACTGCAAAGCGCTTCCGCGTTACCAAAAATGGCAAACTGTTGCGCATGAAGCCCGGGCGATCTCACTTACGCCGAAAGAAGAGCGGCAGCAAGCGCAGCGATTATCGACATGTTGTATCCGCCACTGTCAAGAGCACCGTGAAAATGGTGCAGGCTATGGCAGGCGGGTCAGCAGAGCAGTAGACACAGGGATTAACAATCCATTGGCATACTTGTGGTTGGGAATTACGAATCTCGCAATTCCTCATGCCGAACAGTAGCCGATTGAATTGTACTTCCAAATCGTAGAATTTTTCGGTATCAACCGACAAAATGATCAAATCACCGCACGTGAATGGCTTTTGAAGTGAGTTGCATTTTTGTAGCTCCGCCACCACGAAAGGAAAAGTAAAATGCCACGTTCTAGACCAAAGGTCTATGCCCATAAACGGCACAAGAAAGTCTTAAAATTCACCAAGGGACAAGTTGGTTCCAAGCACATTCTCTTCCGCCGAGCCAACGAAGCAATGATGAAGTCCCTTTTCTACGCATACCGTGATCGTCGCAACAAGAAGCGCGATATCCGCAGCCTGTGGATCATCCGCATCAATGCAGCGGCACGCACAAATGGCCTGAACTATAGTCAGTTCATCAGTGGACTTAAGAGAGCCAATGTTCAAGTGGATCGCAAAATTCTGGCAAATATTGCCATGGGCGATGCGGCCTCCTTTAGCAAGCTGGTCGAAGTAGCAAAGGCGCAGTTGAACTGAATTTCTTTGTCTGGCAGACATGCGACGGTGGTCAATTGATCACCGTCGTTTTTTTTAGCATTCGCCAATGCCAGTCATCATCATAAGTCCATCACCAAATGTCCATTATCATCAAAAGTCCACAGAATAAACAGATCAA
>CAZRSD010000311.1:0-1950 GCA_964602645.1 uncultured Myxococcales bacterium | reverse complement strand
TACGCCTCAGCGGAAGCTCTAAGCGAGGACATCGAGCGCCACCTACGGCAACAACCGATCCAAGCGCGTAAAGACACCTGGAGGTACAGGACTGGCAAGTACCTGTCACGACACGCTCTCGGAGTCGGACTCATCTTCATTGCAGGCACAGCCTTGGTGGCTGCAACCCTGATCAGCCTTGACCAAGCTCACCTAGCTGAGATCCAAGCACAAAGAGCGCGGGCCGAGACCAACCGCGCTGAGACTGAAACGACGCACGCCAAGATTGAAGCCCTGCGGGCAAATGCGGTCAAGAAATTTCTCGCCGATTTGTTCGAGATTTCCGATTCCGGTTTGCCGCGAGACCAAATGCCTACAACTGAAGTTTTGCTAGAAGACGGCGCAAAACGCGTGCGCGAAGAATTCGCAAACGTCCCGGAAATAAAATTCGATTTGCTCTTGCTGTTGGGTGACATCCAACTGTCTCACTTTCGGTACGAACAGGCAGAAACGCTACTTAAAGAAGCCAAAGCGATTGCCGAAAAAAATTTTTTGCCCGCCGACGAAAAATGGCTGCAAGCACAGACAAGTTGGGCAAATTTACTAGGACGCAAAGGCGAATATGAAGCCGCCCTCGACTTGATAAGAGCAGCCATAGCCCAGCACCAAGCCGCATCAGGAAGCAAAAAAAGCAGCGCACTTGTGGCAGCGCTTGCCACCCAAGGCAACGCTTTTAGGCGCATTAATAAGTTCGACGAAGCGATCGTGGCGTTGCAAGAAGCACTCGCTGCGAATACGCAGGCGTTGCAAGAAGACCGTGCGCAACTCGTAGCGCTACAGAGTTCATTGGCGGACGTTTTGTTTGATGCAGAACGCTATGGCGAAGCAGAAGCAATGCTCAGACAGACCGCCACCCTACGACAGCAGCTGTACGGCGACCATAATGCCAAGTACGCCAAAGGGTTAGCCGACTTAGCGAAAGTGCTAGGTAAAGAAGGAAATAGCTCCGAAGCGGAACAATTAGCGCGAAATGCATTGGCTATTTATGAATCAGCTTATTCGACGGATAACGTCGCCATTTGCGCCGCACTTTATCCTTTAGGAGCAGCCTTGCTAAAACAGAAAAAATGGAGTGAGGCGAATATTGTTTACCAACGAATCCAAAAACTTCAAGCACAACTGGGTCAATATGACCCGGTCTCGACAACAGCTGTCATATTCAATCTCGGCGTTATTGCTCAAGCGCAAGGACATTCTCGAGAAGCAGAACGCTTGAGACGCGACTATTTAGCTATTGCGCGGGAGAAATTCGGCCCGCAGCATATCCGGGTATCAAAAGGGCTACGTGCGCTGGCAGAAACGCTTTATTTTCAAAAAAAATATACTGAAGCGCTTCGTTTGAACCGGGAAGCATTAGCGATAGATCGGATCATACTTGGTGACAACGTCAAATCCATAGCCGACAGCCTATTCAACCTGGGGCTATTGGAAAAAAAAGCAGGCAATCTACAGCAGGCGCTTGACGATGAGCAGGAAGCACTACGAATTTACGAAATCACAACGGCAATCGATGACCCACAACAGGTAAATGTTCGTGTCGAAATAGCTAATATTTTGAACGCACTACGCCGACATGCGGAAGCCAAGGAACTACTAATCCCCTTGAGTGAGCGGATGCGAAAAATAAGCATTTCAGGCTTGAGCTACGACTTGGCCGAGGTCTTGACCGAATTAGGGTATGCCCACTTAGGACTCGGTGAACGTGCTAACGCACTCGCTGTCTGGAAAGAGGCACTGATCTTGCAAAGCAAGAAAAACAAGCCGGATCAAGAAGACACTGCGAATCTCGAAAAACTAATCCAACGCGCTCTCAGGAAAATCTGAATAATCGTAAGCTCACCCTGATCCCGGACACCTGAGAAGTAGAGCTTTCTGGCATGTTTAAGCCGCCAGGAGGTTTCATGAAGAAGT
>CAZRSD010000310.1:0-1957 GCA_964602645.1 uncultured Myxococcales bacterium | reverse complement strand
ATTAAGTCTCAGGGTGATTTTGAAGCCGGTCGACGTTTTGTCGAGGACTACGGCGTGAAGATCGATTATGAGCTTCATGCGCAAGTGAAGCGCCGCTGGGCAAAATTGAATTTGGCGCCGTATGCTGGATTCATTAATGCTACGCTTTCGCCAATCAAGAATGCAGACGGTGAGATTGTCGACGTTCTAGTTCACTATCCGACCGATTTCGCCACGCAAATGCTCGGCTACGCGGCTGACTATGCGTTCTTGCCACATTATCCGGCTGCGCAATTCAATTATCCGGGTAGTCGCTAGCTGATCGTTTCGCACTGGGCGAAATCTGCCATGCGCCAGATGCAAAAGCTGTTAGCCTAAACTGCTGAGCAAAGCTACCAGCGTTCGCACACCAAAACCAACGCCGCCATTATTGAGATAGGCATGTGGCTTGGTATTGATCGCTGGACCCGCAATATCCAAATGAGCCCATCTTACGCCCGGCTCGACAAATTCCTGTAAAAACAGCGCCGCGGTGATCGCGCCGCCATAGCGATCGCCCGTGTTTTTTATGTCGGCAACCGGCGATTTTAATGCTTCTTTAAGCCCAGCCGTTAAGGGTAAACGCCAAAAACTCTCACCAGCATACCCGCCATGTTCGATAATGGCCTCGTGAAGAAGATCGTCATTGGTAAAAACTCCCGCGGTTTTAGACCCGAGTGCTATCATGCAAGCTGCGGTCAGGGTTGCCACGTCGATGATGATATCTGGCTTATCGCGATCAGTCGCGTAGGTAATCGCATCCGCAAGTATCAGGCGGCCCTCTGCGTCGGTATTATTGATATCGACGGTAAGACCCTTGCGTGACACAAGGATATCACCGGGGTGATAAGCATGAGGTCCAATACCATTCTCCACGCAAGCCATGTAGCCAAATACTTCAACCCTCGGCTCAAGTTTGGCGAGCGCACGCATGGTACCAAGCACGGCCGCTGCTCCGGACATATCGCATTTCATCTCGAGCATGCCTTCAGCCGTTTTGATATCAAGACCTCCCGAGTCAAACATGACGCCCTTACCAACCAAGGCAACCCGCTGCTTCGCTTGCTTTTTGGGCTTGTAATGCAGGCGCACGAGGCGAGGGGGCGCGCATGGCGCCGAAGCACTCGCAACCGCGAGCATCAAATTCATGCGCTCTTTCTTCAGGCGCTTTTCATCAAGAACGTCGATCTGAAGACCCTCATCCTGCGCAACCTTCTTCGCGTGATCGGCGAATTTTTCAGGATTCATGACGGTGGGCCCTTCGTTGATCACGTCGCGTGCAAGTGAAACGCTTTCCGCAAGCGTAAGGGCTCGTTCAAGCCCCAACTTGTACTCTGCTTTTGGCTCCGATGGCAAATAGAGCGTCACGTCTTTTAGGAAATTCTCCCGCTTATCGCGCGTCAAATAGTGCCCAAACAAATACGAGGCGAGGCGGATGCCCTCGGCCATACTTTGAATGATATCAAAAATTGCAACGGTGACCTCCTCAGGAATCACGATCCCGACTGATGCGGCCCGCTTTCGCTGCGAAAGTTTGTAGATTTCACCGCCGACGCGCCTAAACAGATCAACTGTTTGCTTATAGTTTTCGCCCATGCCGAAGATACAGAGCCCGCGCGACTTCATATGTCCAAAGGTGTTGACGACGTAATGCTGACCCTCGTCACCTACAAAACCCTCGGCGATCGCAGGCGCGATGAGGTGCCCTTGTAGCTGACTATCAGCCGCAGTCACCAGTGTACTAAACTCTTGGTGCACAACACGGGCAGCATTTTTCTTAGCTGAAATCTTTTTTGTCCCGGGCTTAGCCTTGAATGCGCCGATCACCAAAAGATCGTGTTCCTTGAGCTGTTGACTAGTCTTCTGCAAACTGAATTTCATATATCCCTCTTTCGGTGATTAAGATGATTTCTTAAACCCAACGCTATGCAAGAGCAAA
>CAZRSD010000309.1:0-1958 GCA_964602645.1 uncultured Myxococcales bacterium | reverse complement strand
TCAAAGCCCATCCGCAGTTTGAAACCTTCAAAGAACTCAGACAATACGTAGAACATCAGCCACAACCGCGACGCGCGTTTCAAGAACTCTTCACGCTGGCGATGCAACGATGGACTAGCAACAAGCATGCGGATTACGCCGAAGCTTGGCCGGTCTTTCAACAACGCTGCCGTGCGGCTTTACATGCTGCCGCCAAGGAGTCGGGCCCAACATGGATTTTTACTTCAGGTGGCACGATCTCGGTTCTACTACAAGCAGTTCTCGGCATTAGCGATGAGCGTATCTTTGATTTGAATGCCAGCCTCGTCAACAGTGGCCTCACCCGTTTATATAGCCGTCAGCGTGACGGTTCCACTCATTTCAGTTTATCGACACTCAATAGCGTGGTGCATTTGGAAGTGCATCAAGCGCCTGCTTTGATTAGCTATCGATAAAACCCATTTTCGTTTTTGGAGACCTCATGAAAGATTTGCACAACAAAGTCGCCGTGATTACCGGTGGTGCCGAAGGCATAGGCAAGGCCTTAGCGCGAGCTGCTGCCCAACGCGGCATGAAACTCGTTCTCGCCGATATCAGTGCTGAGCGCTTGAGCGCCACGGTCAATGAATTCGAACAGCAAGGCTATGAAGTATTAGGCGTTGTCACCGACGTCGCCAAAGAAGCGGCCATCCAACACTTGGCAGATCAAGCCTATGCGCGCTTTGGCGCGGTGCATTTGTTGGTCAACAATGCCGGTGTAGCGGTAGCGAAATCGGCGTGGGAAACCACAGCGCAAGATTGGGAATGGGTGATGGGCGTGAACTTATACGGCGTCACGCATGCGCTTCGCATTTTCGTGCCACGCATGTTGGCGCAAGATGAGGAAGCCCACATCGTCAACACTGCTTCCATGGCGGGCATGATTTCCGCACCGGCACTGGCGGCTTACAACGTCAGTAAGTTTGGCGTGGTCACGTTGAGCGAAGGTTTGTATCACGACCTGACAATACGTAGGACTAAAATTGGCGTGTCGGTGCTCTGTCCAAGCTGGGTCAATACTCGCATCACAGAATCCGAGCGTAATCGCGATGCAGAGCAACGAACCAACCCCGAAAATTTAGAAAAAGTCTCAGCCAAAACTTCGGCAGCGATCATGAAGGCGGTCGAAAATGGTTTGGCACCTGAAGTCGTCGCCGAACAAGTCATCCAAGCCGTGCTCGACAATCAGTTCTACATCTTAACTCACGCTGACTCGCTACCCGCGATCAATGTTCGAGCCCAAGACATTTTGCAAACACGTCAGCCTAGTCTGCTGCCGATATAAGACTCTGTCTTCAGCTGCGGAATTAGGAAATGACGCCTTGGCGAAAAATGTCTGGATGCATTGAGAAAAGTCTTTCAGTGAGTATCGAATTGACCTCATTTCGGCCGTCCCAATCAAAAAGACGAGATCTCTAACTCTGAACGAAAAAAAACCACTGCGATTTGTTGCAGTGGTTTTTTTCTTCAAAATCGTCGCCTTAGAAAACCGACTGAACGCCGATTGAGAGCATATTGCTATTGAAAGTTGTATCATCAAAGCCCGAAACTTTCACACGGCGATGATCAAATTCCGCACGTAGTGCGACCTTCTTGTCGATGTTATACAAAACACCAAAACCAACCAAGCCTTGGGTTGAGTAGCGATTGTCGGCGGCAGACACACCAGACATTGTCGCTGTGATTTCGCCCTTCAAATAGCTGACGCCAAGTTTGCCGAAAGCTTGAAAATCTTTATACGCTGGTGCCTTAAATACTGCGGCCATGTCCAGACCGCGTCCAGTAAAACCAGCGCTCAAATTTCCAACGCGTGCTGTTACTTCATTCATGGACACATAGGCACCTTCGAAACTCACGACAGGCGTGAACTCATAGCCCAAAAACAGTTTGTAGCCTGTGGAGCTCGTTGTGCAAGCATTTGTGCCTGTGCAATCGACATT
>CAZRSD010000308.1:371-1983 GCA_964602645.1 uncultured Myxococcales bacterium | reverse complement strand
GCTGGCAATCATGGCACATTGTCAGGCGTGCCCGCCAACCCTACTTCGAAAATCCGGCAGCGCCATCCGAAGCCCACGGGGCGCAGGATGGTGGGCGATGACAGGCTCGAACTGCCGACCCTCTCGGTGTAAACGAGATGCTCTACCAACTGAGCTAATCGCCCGCTTTTCGTAAAACGGAGTAGCCTTTTACCTGTTTTTTTTAGGCAATGCAACGCCCTATTTGCAAAAAAACGCACCTATTTTCAGCCGTTTCCCCTATGGGGTATAAAATGGCTCAAAAAACCTATGCCACAAAAAAGAAACGCCCGGAAAACCGGGCGTTTCGAGTCTATCTAGCTAAGCAGGGCTAAATTAAGCAGCCTTGCGTTTAGAGCTCTTATTCACCATTTCGGAGAGAGCTTTGCCAGCTTTGAATTTTGGTTTGTTAGCAGCTGGAATTTTAATCACGGCGCCAGTGCGAGGATTACGACCTTCAGTAGCTTTGCGGTGAACGGTGCAGAACGTACCGAAACCGACGAGGCGAACTTCTTCACCTTTCGCCATTGATTTTGAAACGCAAGAGATGAATGCATCGATGCACTCAGCTGCTGCTGCTTTGGTGATACTGCATTTATCTGCCACTTCGGCGATCAGTTCATTCTTGTTCATTGTAAACTCCCTAGTTGCTTTTGTTAGGCTTGCAACATGATGTGAACCACTCACAGCATGGCTTGATATGCAAGCTACAAGCGAAATCATGCACGGAAAAATACAAATGTAAACAGTAAATATATTCTTAATGCGAAAAAAAACGCTTTGAAGTGCGCAGTCAGCCTTACACTTCAACCGGTAGATGTAAGTAATATCGAAAAGAAATCTTCTGAAACACCTTGGAAACCAAGTGTCTTAGTGCGCTTTCTTGCCGGACTGCTTTTGATCAGAGTGCACAATTACTGGTGGTGCGCCATTGTCCACCACATCAGCGTTGATGATCACCTCTTCAACATTTGGCATGCTTGGAAGATCATACATCAAATCAAGCAACATTGTTTCAAGGATCGCACGCAGACCACGCGCACCTGTTTTGCGCTTGATCGCTTTCTTCGCGATCGCTTTCAATGCTTCATCAGAGAAACGCAGGCGTACGCCTTCCATTTCAAATAACTTCGCATACTGCTTCACGAGTGCATTCTTTGGCTCGGTAAGAATAGAAATGAGTGCTTCTTCATCCAGGTCTGTGAGAGTTGCAATGATCGGCAGACGACCAACGAACTCTGGTATAAGACCGAATTTCAACAGATCTTCTGGCTCAACCTTAGAGAATAACGTGCCGATACGCTGGTTTTCCTGGCTGCGTACATCCGCGCCGAAACCTATCGCCGTACCTTTACCACGCGCTGCAATGATCTTTTCCAGACCTGCGAACGCACCACCAACGATGAACAGGATGTTCGCTGTATCCACTTGCAGGAATTCCTGCTGCGGATGTTTACGACCACCTTGCGGAGGCACAGAAGCAACCGTACCTTCCATCAGTTTCAGGAGTGCCTGCTGCACACCTTCACCCGATACGTCACGAGTGATAGATGGGTTATCAGATTTGCGGGAGATCTTGTCCACCTCGTCGATA
>CAZRSD010000308.1:0-361 GCA_964602645.1 uncultured Myxococcales bacterium | reverse complement strand
CTGTGCACGCTCCACATTGTAATCAGCAGCCTGCAACAGACGCAGGATGATATTTTCCACGTCCTCACCCACATAACCAGCTTCGGTCAATGTGGTGGCGTCAGCCATTGTGAATGGAACGTCAAGAATACGCGCGAGTGTTTGCGCCAGCAATGTTTTACCTGAACCGGTAGGACCGATGAGCAGGATGTTCGATTTTGCCAACTCAACATCAGAATTCTTTTCAAGCAGCGATACGCGCTTGTAGTGGTTGTGAACTGCAACAGAAAGGATCTTCTTTGCCTGTTCCTGACCAATGACATAGTCATCCAGCACTTTGCGGATCTCAGCAGGCTTTGCAATTTCGTCGCCTTCTTTTGCC
>CAZRSD010000307.1:0-1988 GCA_964602645.1 uncultured Myxococcales bacterium | reverse complement strand
CATCGGTTGGGCAGATGGCGAGATCGCCGCTGGATGTGTCCAAATCCAAGATTTTAAACTCATTGTGATGCAAAGCGAGGTCCATCATTCAGCGACCACACATCGGGCTGAGATATCGGAGATGGGAGAAATTTGATTTTCTGCAACTATCTTATGATTCAGATGGCTATGTAGATTAAACGCAGTCCTGATCTTTTCTAGCTCATCTTTGACCTTGCTGGCTATCGCCAACGCCTCACTGGCATCAGCAGATCCTAACCGAATCTTTTCGCTGTCGATGTGAATCTCTAGGCCGCCATCTTGGCCTAACACCATGTTCGCCTCATGAGCTCCTGTGAGCGCTTTTGATTGCGGATAAATTCCTGGAACAGCTACAGCCCCGGGCAGGGTAAATCGTTGATTATAGCCAATCTCAGACGCTTCACCGGTCACCCATTCATCGATGCTCACTTCGTTAAAGATCAGCTGAACAAAATCCCCCGGCTGAATCGGAAAAGATATGAAGAACCCTCCCGCTCGCGGAAACAACACGGGCACATCGCATAATACGGGCAATTGCTCGCTTACCCATTCGCCATCTAAAGTCTTCACACGTCGCTTGAGCACGGGCGAAACGTTCACTTGCTGTGTGGCTGCGTCGTAACTTTCAACGACGGCGATCAGAGCGGTGTGGACGTCCATCAATCGATAGTCGATCGCTTGCTTTAGGAGCTGCGCTAGAGTGGGTGCTTGTGTCATGGGCGATATTATAAAGCACTGGATCAAAGAAGGATGCTAAAAAAATGGAGTTCATGAAAAAGAAAATTGATTTGAGGCTAATCGAGATGATTGACGATTTTTAATCCATTCGTTTGCGTGCGCAAGTGATCGTTTGGTAAAAATAATGGATGGATTTAGCACGTAACGCATTCAACAGTGGACCCTGGCCTTCATGGCCTTAATCGCTTGCATCAATGTTTGTATATTTAATTATGAGCGCCATAGACCAAAAGAAAGCCTTCTCTACCAAACCATAGAAAAATACCTGCCAGACTTCATGGCAAAATGTGAAGCTGAAGGACATCCTTTACTATCGTTCATTAAACGCGAGTTCGAAGCCTATTTAAAATGCGGCGTATTGGATCATGGCTTTGCTCGCGTCTATTGCCAAGAATGCCACTACGACAGGTTGATCCCATTTTCTTGCAAACGAAGAGGTTTTTGCGGGTCATGCCTATCTCGTCGTATGAGTGAAACAGCTGTGCGTTTAGTTGATACTCTTATTCCTGAGATACCAACTCGCCAATGGGTATTAAGTCTACCCGCACCGCTTCGTTACTTGGTGGCCTATGACAATGATGCATTAAACGCCGTGCTTACCGCTTTTACCGGTTGCTTGTTTTCCTATTTGAGGCGTAAAGCCAAAAAAAGCGGTGGAGCTGCCTTGGATGCCGAGGAGTATTATCCCGGCTCCGTCACCTTCATTCAACGCTTCGGATCGGCCTTAAATTTAAACCCACATCTTCATAGCCAAGTTAGTGATGGCGTCTACGTGAGATATGGCGATAATAAGCTCCGTTTTATTCGAGTGGCGCCACCAAGCCTTGAAGAAATCCGAGAAATAACCCTCAAAATAGCTCATCGAGTTCATCGTTACTTAAAATCAAAAATGGAAGAGTCTGATGACTTATTAGACAAAGAACCCTTGCTTGCCAAGTGCTATACCGCTTCAGTTCGCTACTTGAGTGCCATAGGAGAAAATTCTGGTAAGCCGCTCCTGCGTTTGATTTCCCCTGAATTGATTCAGGAAGATCGCATTGATGAACGCACTTTGATGGGTTTTAACCTTCATGCATCAAATGCAATAGAATCTGAGGATAGGGTAGGACTTGAAAGGACACTTCGATATATGGGACGTCCGCCCTTATCGATCGATAGGTTAAAATTAGCGCCTGATGGCAAGCATTTGATTCTAACCTTAAAAACTCCATGGCGTAATGGTGTCGATA
>CAZRSD010000306.1:0-1999 GCA_964602645.1 uncultured Myxococcales bacterium | reverse complement strand
AATGATCGTCACACCAGCAGAAGGCCCATCTTTGGGGATGGCACCCGCGGGAAAGTGAATGTGGATGTCGGTTTTTTCGAGGAAGTGTGTGTCAATGGATTGGGCAAGCGATAAATCCATTGCGCGGCTTCTAACCCACGACAAGGCAGCTTGCGCCGATTCCTTCATTACTTCGCCGAGCTTACCGGTAAGGATAAGTGAACCCTTACCACCCATGCGGGTGGCCTCAATAAACAACAGGTCGCCACCGGCCGCAGTCCACGCGAGACCAGTTGCAATACCAGGTATTGACGTCCTTTCTGCCGTTTCATTGTAAAAACGTTCCGCCCCCAGCACTTTTTCCAATAAAGCGCGATCGACGATTAGCTTTTTAAATGGCTTATCCTGGTGTTCTTGGCTCCACTTAGCAACCAAGACTGCGACATAACGACATACCGACGCGATTTCCCGCTCAAGATTTCTTACCCCGGCTTCTCGGGTATAACCATGGGCCATGGTCAGAATAGTCTCGTCAGGAATTTCGATATGTTCTTCGGTGATGCCGTGAGCAATGATCTGTTTAGGAATCAGATGCTGTTTAGCGATATTGAGCTTTTCCTCGTAGGTATAGCCAGGAAGTTCAATGACTTCCATCCGATCCTTGAGGGCAGCTGGTATCGTGTCTGTTTCATTAGCGGTAGCAATGAAGAGCACTTTAGACAGGTCAAACGGCACATCGAGATAATGATCGCTAAAGGTACTATTTTGCTCAGGGTCCAAGACTTCCAAGAGCGCCGATGACGGATCACCCCTAAAATCGTGGCCTAATTTATCGATTTCATCGAGCAAAAACACCGGATTATTCATGCCGGCTTTTTTCATGCCCTGCACGATACGGCCTGGTAATGCGCCAATGTAAGTGCGGCGATGACCTCTGATCTCGGCTTCATCGCGAACCCCGCCCAAAGACATGCGATGAAATTTTCGGCCTAAAGCATTGGCGATAGAACGTCCAAGCGAAGTTTTACCTACTCCTGGAGGCCCCAAAAAGCATAAGATGGGTCCTTTCATATCGTCTTTTAGCTTTCTAACTGCGAGATATTCGATGATTCTCTTTTTAATGCGCTCAAGCCCATAATGATCGCCATCGAGGATTTTTTTGGCGTTATCGAGATTTAGATTGTCTTTGCTCGACTTAGTCCACGGCAAATCAGCCAACCAATCCAGATAGGTGCGCGCGACCGTATATTCAGCCTGGCTTGGTTGCATGTTGCTCATGCGCTTGATTTCGCGCTTAGCCGCTTTCTCCGCATCATCAGGTAGATTGGCTTCCTTGAGACGTTTTTTGAGCTCTTCTAGACCGTTTTCTTCATCATCCTTATCACCGAGCTCTTCGCGAATAGCTTTTAGCTGTTGACGCAAATAGTATTCTCGTTGCGTCTTGCTCATTTCCCCTTTTACTTGGGTATTGATTTTGTTCGATAGCTTGAGCACCTCAAATTGGCGATTGAGCAATTCGAGAACTTTGACCAATCTCCTTTTAAGAGCCACAGCTTCCAAAACATCCTGCTTTTCTTCAATGGTGGCATCGATATTGGCGGTGCCGCCCAGAATGAGACGGTGAACGGAACCGGTTAGCTGATGGCTGATCGTCGAGATAATCGTGCCGCCATGGCCAGCGTCGATTACGACGTCACCCGTGTTGTCGACATAATAGGTATCTGAATTGCCGTTGCCGATCATCGTGTCGGCCCCAGCCCCGCCATTCAGATAATCTGTGCCCGTTTGTCCGATTAGCGTATCGTCTCCGTCAGCGCCGTTGAGCGAGCCTCCCAAATCGGATGTCATCATGATGTTGGCGCCACTGTTTCCGGTGGCACCAACTACCTGATTGCTGCGGACAAGAAAGAGGTTCTCCACGAAATCAGGCAATACGAAGTTGTTGATGCCGGCGGCAATCCAGTCGACGCCCTCGCTGGCGTTTTCCACGACAACGTCAGAGAGTGAATCGACATAGAAG
>CAZRSD010000305.1:0-1999 GCA_964602645.1 uncultured Myxococcales bacterium | reverse complement strand
CGTGAAAGAGACAAAAGAGCCATGGCAAGTATTGCCTGGTGAAGAAACCGTACCGAACAGTGCTCGAACAGATGCTTCTGTTTCGACATTTGGTCTGCCAGAAGCAGTGATTCAAAGCTTTAATCCTTTATCAGCGCTCGATAACCCTTTAAAAGAATGGAGCAATATCGGACGTAGAAAGTATTCTGATGAGCCGCAGTCGACTCCAGTTGTAAGTTCGCTTGTCAGAGCTGCTCGCCCGGAAGTTCCCGGTTTGAATTTTGACCAAATGCAGAAAAACTCAAGTTCAAACTCGATCATATTAAGTAAACGTGAGAGTGAGTTTGATCAAAATGGATCTCCGGGATTTATTGAATGGGAAACGAAGGGGCATTCAGCACCTAATGTAGAACCAAGTAACCAAGCGAGAAGTTTGCCGGAAAGAACGGACCCTGAAGTGCCTGTAAATCAGAGTCCTAGCCCCTCAGCTAGTGATGAGACTTTATCCCTGCCAGATACTATGCCATCAGCACGACAACCAATACCGCCAATTCAACCTAACCCTGTGGCAAAAGCTGCTCAAAAAACCAAACCACCCCTTGCGCAGGATCAACACTACATTGGCCAATCTCCAAGCAATAAAAATAGCTCGCCTAAAGCTGTAGAACTACAAAACTACATGCTTGAAGCCAAAGCTATTAATAGCATTATAGCTACTGTCACGGGTTTTGAAAAACAATTGCCACGTATCACCGGTCCTATAAGCACGTATGATCGAATTAAATCCCTTCCTAATAAAACAGATTTTGAGAAAGCTTGCCCACAATTTTATGAGATTAAGAAAGCAATTTGGCTATTAAATGCAGGCATTCAAAATCATGGCGTTTTTAAAAAGGTAACAGGGATTCAAATAAGTGAATCGAATTGGGGAGATGCCAAGAGAAGAGTCGAACAATTAGTAGCTACGATTCGCGCAACAGAAGCGCTCATCCCGAAGATTCAACAAGAAGTTGAGGACCGAAAAGTTGAGCAGGCTGAAAGAAAAAGGAATGAACAACATGTTGCTAATGCCCGCAAAGCTGTACTTATCAAAAAATAAGTAACCTCTTCCAAATTTACCTAAAAAACAACTTGATTAGTTCTCGTAATTAAGTTAAACTCCACATACAGTGATGATTGCACAATAAATATAAATGTTTCTTTTTCCGTTGTGGGCCGCTAGCCAGAATCCGCTACTCGCGCTCGGCGCCCGCGCACCGCGCATGAGCTTTGGCACCACACCTCAGCCTTCGCGGAGTCCGCTGCTTCTCGCGCATGAGCTGTGTCCATGCGCTCCAACGCCTGTTCGCACCAAAAAGGTCATCGTGCGTTCGCCTGTCAAAGCAAATGAACTTCCAGCGCCTGTGATTCCGCACACGTCACCCAAGTTTGTCCGTTCGCCGCAGTGTCCTTATATGCCTCTTTCCTACCCGCAGACCCCCACAAGCCATGTGCCATCACCCGTACACATGCGCCTATCGAACGTGTCCAGTCTTATTTCACCGACTGCCCGCCCGCAAACGCCGATGAGTGTCACGTCGTATATGTCTGGGATGGGTACGCCTGTGTGCATCGTCTACGAATCTGAAGCCCCAACGATCACGCGAGAGCTCAAAGGCCTTGGCGTCAGTGCGATTAAGATTTCGGAGGATGAGGTTGAGTTTATGAGCGGGAATGCATCGCCGAAAGCTCCATTGCCAGAAAAGCCAAAAAGCACCCCAAAAAGATCAAAGCCTGTTATAACGCCTCGCAATAATCAGGCACACTCGCCTCTAACGGTGAACTATCTCAATAGTAAAATGAAGGATCTGCATCCAAAAATCTCAAGTTACACCAAAACGATTGAAGCATATAGGATAACGCCCGAAGGTGTTTGTTTTGAGACTGCGTATAAGGGCTTGACGGATCAGCTCGCGTATATTGAGCGCAAAATGGCGCAGGTTCAAGGGGTGATCGAAGCGACGAAAATCAGAAATGACAA
>CAZRSD010000304.1:0-1999 GCA_964602645.1 uncultured Myxococcales bacterium | reverse complement strand
CGTTAGGCATTGTCTCGAGCAGCGTTGCGCTGATAATCATCGCGCTGGTTAACCCGACATTCATGGTGGCGGCGATCTGCTGCCACTCAAATTCATGCAGTCGTTTACCCGCGAACGATTCATTGTCGTCATGCCACACACCTGCCACATGAATAAAAGCATCAAACGGACCCTTTTCGACGCTTGCACGTAGAGCGGTCGGTTGAACGCCATCAAGGTGGGCAAGATCGACTTCAAAACCGTTTTGGTCTAGCGGCAAATGACGCGCCAACCCCACAACTTCCCAGCCCGCCGCTTCAAAAAGTGTCTTGATTGCGCTACCGATGCCGGAAGTCACGCCAGTGACCAATAGTCGTTTCGCCATTAGAGTTCTACCTTTACGCCATCTGAAAAGATGCCATCATGGAGTTCAATACTCGATGGGCTCATGCCGGGCGTCACATCAAAGAGTATGACACCATCGACCATGTTACCGGGATTGATCGACTGATAGAGTAAATCATTTTCGAGTGAGAATGTGCTGGTCGCCGAATATTGTTGTCCCTCACTATTGTACAAATACTGATTTGAACTCGACATACTTTGCGCCTCATCACCGATATTTTTGACGGATAACGACACCACACAGAACTCGCCTTGTGCTTTAACTGCGACGATTCCTTCGCCAACACTCGGCTTGCCGCACTCGACACCTTTGACTGTAAATTCAAATTTACCATCACGCACAGGCGTGTTGATGCTCGCCATCACCATGGCGCTGTCGTTAGATTCGTCTGCACGCTGCGAAGTGCTCGAATTAGAATCGGTCGTTGACGAATTTGATGCCGCGATGATGATCGATAAAAGCAACAGAAAGCTTGCCAGCATGCCAAGAATACTAATGACCAGTCCAGCGATTGCGACGCCGCGGCCCGATTTTTTTCCAGCGCCACTACCAGTCTGCGTCATGCCTACAATCGATAGAATCAAGCCAACTAACGGCATAAGAAATGCAAATATGAGCCCCAAAATAGCAAAAACTGATGTGTCTTTTTGTTGTACTGTGTGCTGCTCGTCCATATTACCTCCTATGAAAAGTCTTCTGTAGTAGTGTAAACACTTATCGTTACGGACTCAAGTGCCAGTCGCATACTGTGCCGCAAGCTTTTCGAGTCGCTTCACGATGCTCCCGGGGTGCCGGCCAAAAATCTGTACGAGCTCATCGATACTGACGCCGTCGCTCGATAGTTGAACCAAACGAATATCGTCCGTCTGTTTCCATGGCCTGTAGGCGTTTGGATGAGCGATGCGCATTGCGGCAAGCTTTTCTTCCCATTTCGAAGAGGCTGCTGGTACTTTCTTTTGCTTTTTGAGGAGCGACTCCCAATGGGACGCCAGGTGCGCAAAACGTTCAGCGTCCTCCAATGACGTCGCCATAAGCTGTCGGTCGAGACGCGCTGCCTCCTGATTCATCGTGATGGACGTTCGGTTAAGCCCGCCCAAAGTGAGGCTATCGAGATTGCGAACACGACTAAGCGCCACATACCCCATACCTGGCACAAAGGCATCCGACAGATCAATGTGTGCGGCGTCGAGTGTCATGCCCTGACTTTTGTGTATCGTAATTGCCCAGGCGAGGCGCAGTGGAATCTGTGTGAGCGAGGCGATCTTTTTTTCGCCATCACGCATCTCCCATGTATCGGGTTTGGCGATCACTCGGCGGCCATCCTTTGTTTCAACTATCGGTATGTTTGTCACTGACTCAAAATCAACAACCGTCCCGAGCGTACCGTTTACGTATTTTTTCTCGAGCGAATTTTTGACAAACATCACAAAACTACCCTTTTTTAGCTGCAATATTTCAGGCGCGAGACAGCTTTTTTTGAGTGACTCGACCGCAGAGGCCCGACCTGTCGTCGTCACTATGTACTCGTGAAGGTCTTCGTGAATGCCGGACAGCCGCTCATGGTTGATCGAATCAACGTTTATATTTCGAGTGTAGAGTTCGGTGACAATGTCG
>CAZRSD010000303.1:1672-2003 GCA_964602645.1 uncultured Myxococcales bacterium | reverse complement strand
CAGCATTTCGTTTTTGGAGTCGCCGCGCCAGTAAGCGCCCGCCAACTTCATCAACTTAAAGACCTTCAATTTACCTGTCGATGGCACGTGTGGACCACGGCACAAGTCAGTGAAGTTGCCTTCTGTGTAAAGCGAAACATCTTGATCTGCAGGGATCGATTCGATGATCTCCGCTTTATATTTTTCGCCGATCGATTTGAAGTAAGCCACCGCCTCATCACGTGGTACGACCTTACGAACAACTTGCTCATCTTTCTTCGCCAACTCGGTCATTTTCTTCTCAATCGCCACCAAATCATCTGGTGTGAATGGGCGTTTGTAGGAGAAGTCG
>CAZRSD010000303.1:0-1662 GCA_964602645.1 uncultured Myxococcales bacterium | reverse complement strand
AGTAAAAACCATTTTCGATCACAGGACCGATTGTCACTTGCGCATCAGGGAACAACTCTTTCACGGCGTACGCCAACAAGTGCGCTGTCGAGTGGCGAATCACTTCTAAACCATCGGCGTCTTTGTCGGTCACGATCGCCAAGTCAGCATCGGCTTCGATCAAATGTGAGGTATCAACCAATTTACCATCGACGCGACCGGCGAGTGCAGCTTTTGCCAAGCCCGTACCGATGCTAGCGGCGACCTGCGCCACTGTCACAGCGGACTCGAATTGTCGTTGCGAACCATCGGGTAAGCGAATAGAAATCATCTTCATCTCCTACGGGCCTAAGCCATTAATAAACCAATTATTCAGAAAAAAACTTAATACAAATTCGATAGACGAAAAAAAACGCGGGCTAGCCGCGTTTTCTCATCAATCTCACATTTACTTCAGACGAAAAAGCACCTCGACTAGCGTCGCTCACAGTTGAATGTGATCGTAGTTCGCGGTGTCATAACCAGATGCCTTTCTCGCTCTTACTTTAGGTTTCCCTACAAATCCAATTCTAGGCCGCATCTCTTTGTTGAAAATGCTCGCAATATTGACATATTGCTGCGCTTTTCGCCTCGATCTGCATCCCTAAAATTGAATTTTTAGGGACACCTAGTGTTTTATGGATTTTTTGAATTCTGGTGGGCGGTGAGGAATTCGAATCCCCGACCCCTTGGATGTCGACCAAGTATTCTAACCAGCTGAACTAACCGCCCGAAGAGCCGAGACTATAGCAAATGCCGCGAATTTCGTAAAGGGCTTTTTCATGACCAAAGGCAAATAGTCAAAAACTCAGATACTTGATCTCGACTGGGCTCAGTCTTTGCATCCTTGGCACTCCCACTCTGGCAAGTTAAAGAGGAATCACAAATCATTAAGGATCTTGAATATCCCGAACTTCGAAATAACCACGTTCTTAACCTCGGTACCAAGAGTATCAAGCTTGGTTTCCTATACAATGAATCATTAAGCTCAACTCAATCCTTTATTTGCTCGCATCATGCCGCACGACGCTCATCAACATAATCATTTGCACGCACATCGTCATGGCGATGCGACTCATCAGCACTATTTCGCCGAACGTAGTCAGTCAGTGTTGGCATGGGCCTTAGGCCTCACCCTCTTCTTCGCTGGCGTTGAAGTCGTCTTCGGATTCATTTCAAATTCGCTGGCCTTGATTTCCGATGCGGGACACATGGTGACCGATTCCGCAGCCTTAGGGCTCGACCTGTTGGCACAGGTTATCGCCAAGCGCCCACCAACCTCTAAGCACAGTTTCGGTTTTGGCCGCTCCGAAGCGCTCGCGGCGTTCGTCAATGGTCTCGTGATGTTGGGCGTCATTGCATGGATCAGTTTTGAGGCGATACAACGCCTCTACAAGCCTGAAGATGTACAAGGCACTACCGTGATGATCGTAGCCGCCATCGGCTTGGCCATTAACATCATCGTCGCTTGGGTCTTATCGCACGACAAAGACAGCATGAATACCAAGGCGGCCTTGATTCATGTGATGGGCGATTTACTAGGCTCCGTTGCGGCAATCATTTCCGGCGCCATTATCGCCTACACAGGCTGGATGCCGATCGACCCTATCCTCTCCATCTTCGTATCCTTATTGATTCTGAAAT
>CAZRSD010000302.1:0-2003 GCA_964602645.1 uncultured Myxococcales bacterium | reverse complement strand
GTTATTGTGGACACCACATCAATTCCAGCAACCAAACTCAACATCTTTTACCGACTCTTGCTTGGTGTCGGCTCGCATATTCTATTGCTCTTTTACGCGGTTCCGTCGGCATACTCGTCTCAGCAAATGACCATCTTTATTGCGATTGCGACCATACTCGTCGTCTACGCTCTTGCCGCATGTATTCTCAAGCGCGGTCCATTGATATCGATTCACAATCTCGCAACGATGCTCTTTGCCAGTAATGTACTGTTCATTCTGTTAGGCCATAAAGCTATTGCCATAGGCATCATGTGCGCGCTCGTTGCGCTGTACCCGCCAGCGAGTTTGCTCTATCATCGTCGACTACGTGACATGCAAGCAGTCATAACAACGACAAAAATGCGCGATGCGCTCTACGCATTGCTGCTTCGTGTCGCTGCACCGTTTAAAACGGCCATTGTTTTCGTCATTAACTTCTTCATCAATTTTATCAACATCTTCTATGCTGGCTTCATACTCTATCGACTTCCCCAGTTTCTGCTCGCCACGTTGCAAATGCCGCTTCGATTCCTCAACAATGGCAGCGTGCAGCGCTCTCTCATTTTCGTAACGCTCATGCTGATCGCGTATTCATATTGGTGGGGAGAGCCATGATCTTCTTGGACCACTACATATTTCTTCTCATGATCTTCTCGCCACTTTCAGCGTCATTCTTCATTACGCTCATTCCGACCACGGATACGGGCTCCAAACTCACTGTATCGCGCTTCTTTGCACTCATTGGCTTTGCTGCTTTTGCACGGGTGCTCGTCATTTATTTGAATCACAGCATTCAAACGGAAACAGCACTCTCATTTAGCGTCATTAACTTCAACATCAGTCTTACACTATTGCTCACCAAATATAATATTTTCTTGTATGGCGCTGCGGCATCATCACTCCTCGCGAACGTGTTTCTCTACGAGATACGTGATACCAAAACCAATATTCATCAAGTTGCACCCTTCTTGCTCACGTTCTTTCTCTACATCAGTTTTGGCCAAGCGGATTTGCGTGTTGCGCTACCACTCCTCTCGATCGCCAATTTCCTCGTTTACTTTTTGATTGGTTTTGCTGATCAAGTCCGTCGTGGGTCAACTATTTTTCAGATGGGTATCTTTCTCTTCGCCTGCGATGCATTAGCACTCGTGCTCTTGCAAATACCATTTTCCGATCGCGCAACAATAAACCAAACGGCTATCATCAATGCATTTCTCCTGGTCCCTGGTTTTGCACGCCTTGGTCTGCCGTTGGCTGCACCGTTCATGAAGAAGTTGCTGCTCAATGTCGACGTGCGTGAAGGTCCTTTTCTCCTCGTCTTTTTGCAACTCGCCGGCATTTTCACGATCATCATGGCTAAAACCAACGTTGACATCAGGCTCATCCCGCTCGTGATCGTCGTCGTCTGCGTGGGCACCATAAGCTCGATGTATGTGGCACTCCTGGCCTTCATCGAAGACAAGCTTCGGGCCATGCCCTATTATTTCTTGCTCTTTTACACTTCGCTTGCCGCCATCAGTTTGTTTTTTGCCGACGACGACAGCATCTGGCCGTTCGCCATTACGCTTTTTTTGACCAACCTCGCTTGCTTCTATGTCACCACCTACGCCGCCAATTTCATCGACGACTATCGCGCCAAAGAAGTCTATTCACCGGGCCTTGCTCCACTTTGGTTCATCACGCAAAGCCTCCTTTTTGGACTTCCCGGCTTGGGCATTGGTACCGCTTTATGGGCCTTGTTCTATCGCTTCTTGTCGTTAGGGCTCTTCTACCAAGATCAGCCGTTGCGCGTTTTTTGGCTCGTGTTTTCAGTCGTGTGGTTGGCGAGCCTACTATTGCTCTCGTACGCCGCCATGTTGAGTGTGCAAAGACTTCTTGCACTCAAAGAGACATCGCTTTCCAAAGACGCTCACGTGCCCGTGCAAAGCTCTTTGATATTTGGGCCGGTTACCGTCGCTATTATTTCGCTGGCAATACCGAAA
>CAZRSD010000301.1:1388-2024 GCA_964602645.1 uncultured Myxococcales bacterium | reverse complement strand
GGTCAGCGATGCGCTGTTCGACACGGTCTGCGATAGCGCGGTTCATCGGCCGAGCGCCAAAGAGCGGGTCAAAGCCTGCTTGCGCAACAGCATCGACAAGCTCTGGCGTAATGGTAAGTTCGATGCCGCGATCGCGCATGCGCGAGGCGAGGGAGACGAGCTTGATCTGCGCGATCTTTCGCAGATCTTCTTGTGAAAGCGGATGGAACAGTACAATGTCGTCAAAACGGTTGAGGAGTTCCGGCTTGAACGTACCTGCGGAGATGATGTCGTCAACCAAGTTTTGCTTGAGTGTCGAGACGTCCTTTCCTTCACGCGACCATGCCCAGATCCGGTCGGCACCTGCGTTTGATGTCGCGATAAAAAGAATATTGCGTGCGCTTACTTTGTTGCCATGCACATCGGTAAAGACGCCTTCATCAAAAATCTGCAGGAAAAGATCGTGCACGTCGCGATTTGTTTTTTCGAATTCGTCCAAGAGCAATACGCCGTATTGCCGCTCGCGCAGCATGGTCACCAGTCTACCGACCTGTCGCCCCTCAAAAGAACCAATGAGTCGCGCAAGCGCGTCATCGCTTTGGTATTCGGACATGTCCAAACGCAGCATCGCATTTTCATCATTGAAGAGCGCTTCGG
>CAZRSD010000301.1:0-1378 GCA_964602645.1 uncultured Myxococcales bacterium | reverse complement strand
AAAAAGAGAAACGAACCGATAGGTCGGTTGGGGTTGCTGATCCCTGCACGCGAGCGACGCATCGCATTGGCGATCGCCATGATCGCGCTCACCTGCCCTACGACACGTTTTTTCATAATGTCTTCGAGGCCAAGAAGTTTGGTTTGTTCTTCTTGTGTGATCGTACCGATAGGCACACCGGTTTTTTCTTTAATGTAATTTTCGACATCAGCACGCCTGATAAATACCTTTCTTTGTGCTGCCGCTTCGGGTGCGATCTCCATCAAAAGGTCGATTGCTTTGTCGGGCATAACTCCCGAAGGAAAATAGCGATCGGCATTTTCAACGATTGACACCAAACCTGGGTACGTCACCACCGGCGATCCCTGCCCTTCGACGAGCGTTGCAGTCTGTTCGAGAATGCGCAACACGGAGTCTTCGCCCACACTGTGCATGGTGACAACATCAAAATACTGCATGAGGGTCGTGTTGGTTTCAATCGTGCGATGAAATGCTTCGGGTTCTGCAGTCGCGATGATTTGTATCGCTGACGAACTGAGGTATGGCGCGAGCAGCTCGATGAAATTGGTACCGATCACCTGCGCACTTTCTGCAAGCACTGGCATGTTTTCAAATACGACGACGATATTGCCCGCGTGCACAGCCTGGTTCATGACGGCGATGAATTCTTGTTCAAACGCTCCCTTTTCTTTTTTTACCGAGACGATCAACCCTGGGTCGATGAGAAATATTTTTTTGTGTTCAAGCTGCGGAAATGCCGTGCCTTCGTCGATTTTGTGCGCAAGCTGTGCAATGCGCTCTTTACGACCAGAACCGAGTGCCCCAATGAGAAGCACGTTGGCCTGACGTTTACGCGCAAGCACTGCTTCCATGGCTTCGACTTCGTCGTCCTCCATTTTTGTCACTGACACCGCATGCTCGTAGATCGGATCCTGCATAATGTCGTGACCGTATTTTTCCAAAAACCCCGTCTGTCCATAGGCCATCGCTTTACCAAGACCGGGAATGCGACCAAGTTCGTCACGCGACCACCAGCGTTCTTTTTTGCGTTCTCGCGCGATTTGACGCATCACCCACGCGGCCGCACCTTCAAACTCTTCTTTGCGGATATCATGCTCTGCCAAAAAATGTTCCAGACTTTTGTCCTGCTTGTACACGCTGCGCGCATATGCAGGCAAGGTGACACCGCCTTCGCGCTCAAGGACAAACTCACGTGCAGTGAGTGTTGGAGTTCGCCCCGAGAGAAATGTCCTGAAATCTTCTTCATCAATACCACAACGAACAAAGACTTCCTGACCAAACGATGACTCGAGAAAGCCACCGGTGATATCATCATCCCTTGTATGGTGCACGATGGAAGCAACTTCGAAACTCACTG
>CAZRSD010000300.1:0-2033 GCA_964602645.1 uncultured Myxococcales bacterium | reverse complement strand
CGCAATGCTGGTCAAACACCAGGTATCATCTACGGTGGTAACGAGCCAGCTGTTAACATCGCATTGGATCACAATGCTTTGTTCCATGCCTTGAAAAAAGAAGTTTTCCACTCTTCCATTCTCGATATGGATGTAGATGGTAAAGTTGAAAAAGTATTGTTGCGTGACTTCCAAATGCACGCGTACAAAGCTTTGGTATTGCACGCTGATTTCCAACGCGTTGATCCAAACAAGAAAATCCACGTAAAAGTGCCTTTGCACTTTGTGAACGCTGATGTTTCTCCAGCTGTTAAATTGGCATCCGCAGTAATCAGCCACGTTGCAGTTGAATTGGACGTCGAATGCTTGCCAGCAGACTTGCCAGAATTCATCGAAGTTGATTTGTCTAAATTGGAAGCAGGTCAATCGATCCACGCTTCTGGTTTGAAATTGCCTAAAGGTGTAGCAGTTGTTGCACACGGTGATGACGCTACGATCGCTTACGCTGTTAAACCAGCTGGCGCAGCATCTGCTGAAGCTGAAGCAAAATAATTGAGCGAAGGACAGAGCGAGCATTTGTTCTGCCAAGAGTTCTCTCAAAAAACCGCAGTCGCGCGAGCCACTGCGGTTTTTTCTTGGCTAATTCATTCCATTCATCGCGCTAAAGAGAGCACCGCGATCACATTCGCGTTCATTTTTACTCAACCCAACATGTGGCTCCACAAACACTACAGCTTTGTCAGTCGGTGGTATGCTTAAGGCTGGCGATCGAGAGTCGGTCCACATTGCACGTCAAGACTTGTGACTACCAGCAAACTCCGATCGAAAGCTCCATCATCCAAGTCAGAACAAGGAGAAACACCGGTGTTTTCGCTTAAAAAAACCAGCATCATTTTGCTTGCTGCGTTCCATCTTGCTACCCCACTCTCATCGGTCTTGGCCCAAAGCACTGGCGCTCAGATTCAGTACGATACGAGTTACGACATCATCACGCCCCTGCACGCCCAACATGGCGTGGTGTCTAGCGAACATGGTTTGGCGAGTCAGGTCGGCCTCGACATCTTAAAGCGTGGCGGCAATGCCGTCGATGCTGCGGTGGCGGTCGGTTTTGCATTAGCCGTTGTGTTGCCGAATGCAGGTAATATCGGTGGCGGTGGCTTCATGTTGATTCATGATGCGAAAAGCGGCAAAGACATCGCACTCGACTTCCGTGAGTTAGCACCCGCACTCGCCAAACGCGATATGTTCCTCGACGCCAATGGCAAAGTCATTCCCGGAGGATCAACCTCAAGCCATCTCGCCGTTGGTGTGCCGGGCACCGTCGCAGGACTCGATCTTGCCCTGCGTAAGTACGGCACTATGAAACTCAAAGATGTGATCGCGCCTTCGATCAAATTGGCGGAACAAGGTTTCATCGTCAGCCCTCACCTTGAATCATTACTGAAAGCGGCACAAGGTCAGCTCGGCAAATGGCCATCAAGCCGCGCCATCTTCTTTAGAGGCGATCGTCCACTGCGCGCTGGCGAACTGCTGGTTCAAAAAGATCTCGCGCGTTCGCTAAGCCTGATCGCCCAACAAGGACCTAAAGCATTCTACGAAGGTGACATCGCCAAAAAAATCGTGGCGGAAATGGAGCGCCATGGCGGACTCATCAGCACCGAGGACATGAAAAACTATCATGCCGTGGAGCGCGAGCCAGTACGAGGGAAATATCGTGGTTATGACGTCGTGTCGATGCCGCCACCAAGCTCTGGCGGCGTGCACATTATTCAAATGCTTAACATGTTGGAGCACTTCCCCTTGGCAGCACAAGGTCTGAATAGTGCGAAGACCGTACACCAGATGGCAGAAGTGATGAAGCTGGCATACGCCGATCGCGCCGAATACCTAGGCGATCCAGACTTCACCAAAGTACCAATCAAAGGCCTGACTTCACGCGCTTACGCTGATGAATTAGTCAAAAAAATCAATCTCGACAAAGCCACACCGTCCTCAACTATCAAACCGGGGAAACCGGTCCCCCACTACTTTCGTTGGGCGGCAACGTGGAAGGT
>CAZRSD010000299.1:0-2037 GCA_964602645.1 uncultured Myxococcales bacterium | reverse complement strand
CTTTTTGTCAGCATGTCGGTGCTGGCAAATACCATCATGCTTGCTGGTCCCGTCATCTTTGGTGCCTTCATCGGAGAGGTGCAAAAGCACGGCGCAACCACGAAAAATCTCTGGTATCTTTTCGCTCTGCTCGGTGCTATTTTTCTGAAGGAATTTTTCTTTTGGACACTTCACGGCCCTGCACGCGTGATCGAACGCATGGTCGCCTTCTCATCGATGCTCAGCTTTCGTCGCCACCTCTTGGCGGGTCTCTTTGATCTGCGCCTCTCGTGGCACAATGAACATGATTCAGGCGATACCATCGACAAAGTCGATAAAGCAGGCGAAGGACTCTTTGAGTTTGGCCAAAATGTTTTCCAGATCGTGGAAATTCTCGTCAAGCTCCTTGGCACTACGATAGTGTTGTTCTTCTATTCGCCACTTATCGCGTCATTCGTCTTTGTGTTTGCCATCTTGTCATTAGTTATTGTGTTTCAATTCGACCGTCGCCTCGTGCCGCAATATCGACTCTTAAATGAGTTTAGCAACAAGGCATCGGCGGCTGTCTTCGACGCGCTTTCCAATATCACCACCGTAAAAATTCTTCACATCGAAAGGTCGGTGTTGAAAGGCGTGCTTGCCCGCTATACTGCGCCGCGCGCGCTGTTTCACTCAAATGTCGTTATCAACGAGGCAAAATGGTTTACCGGCCTCATGCTCTTTCAAGCCATCGCAATTATACCGCTCGGCTATTTTATCATGAGCGGGATTCGCGAAGGGCGCGAGGTTGATGCCGGCGTATTGTCGACGCTCTTTTTGTATTTATCGGAGTTCATGTTCGTGTTTTTCCGCTTCGGCAGTGTCTATGAACAAATCACCGTGCAGAAGAATCGCGTGGCCAATGCCGAGAGTCTAGAAAATGCGTTTCACACGCGCGATAGCCTTGTGCGCACCGACATGAAGAGTGATTGGCACAATCTTGATATTAAAGACTTGTCGTTCAAATACGATGATGCGCGCCAAGCGATGGTTCTCAATAACCTATCATTTCATCTCAAACAGGGCGAACGCGTTGCTGTCATCGGCGAGTCTGGCTCGGGCAAAACCACGTTCTTGAAGGTTCTGCACGGAGTTTACCCAAAAGCATCCGGCCTCCTTTGCCTCGACGATCATGAACCTATCCGCACGTCGTTTGCCGATGTCGATCTAAAAACCATGCTCGTGCCGCAAGAGCCGGAAATTTTCTCGTCGACAATTCGCGAGAACATTACGCTTGGTATCGATTACGACGACGACAAAGTCATGCACTCAGCACGCCTTGCAGCCTTTGACACCGTCATTCGCACACTGCCGCAAGGCCTCGATTCCGTCATCAACGAAAAGGGTGTTAATCTCTCAGGCGGGCAAAAGCAGCGTTTGGCGCTCACGCGCGCGCTGTTGTTTGCCAAGAACAAAGAGATTATTTTGCTTGATGAATCCACAAGTTCCGTCGACCCGGAAAATGAATACGAGATTTATCAGAACATTTGGCACGCATTTAGCGGCAAGAGCGTGATCGCATCGATCCATAAGATGAATTTGCTCAAGCTGTTTGACCGCATCGTGATGTTCGATAGAAGCCGCATTGTCGACGAGGGAACTTTTAATGATCTCCTCAGCAGAAATGCCACGTTTAAGTCGATGTGGGATGATTTTATCGCCCGCAACTGATGAAATTAAGACTTTCGTCGAGAAAACTAACGAGGCGTTCACAAAATTGACGCAAAAGAACATAAACGGCATCGAGGTTGCGTTAGACGACACCAAGAAAAAAATTCTCAGCGTCCTAAAGATCGAGCGAAAGCACTTGACTCTAAGAACAAGACTGAAAGGCGTGGCGTGCAACACTATTTGTTTTTCAAAATCAGAAACCATGCATGATATCGTGCTTGGACGCTTCATCAATAGATATGAATTGGGTATCGAAATTTAGACCTCAACAATTTTGACGCACTACCCGCTGCAATTACAGCGCTTCCCAACTTGCTAGTCATACCCGGCATGAATGAAAAGGGCGTG
>CAZRSD010000298.1:0-2046 GCA_964602645.1 uncultured Myxococcales bacterium | reverse complement strand
ATGGTATAGTTCTCGTGAGTCTCGATGCTGCCCTAAGGAGGAACATCATGCGATATGCCTTTGGCTTTGGTTCACCGACGCCTAACGTTACACGTTTTTTGATCATCATCATCGCCACATTTTTGGTGTTTGCGCTTTTTGGGCGAAGTCCGATGGGGGCGTCGATCTATCAGCTGCTCATGTTGTCTCCCCACGATGTCGTCGCGTCGTTTGAAGCATGGCGATTGCTAAGCTACGGGTTTTTGCACGACGTCAGTTCACCCATGCATGTGATTTTTAATTCGCTGCTGCTCTACATGATGGGGCCTCAGCTCGAGGACCGTTGGGGTGAAAAGCGCTTTTTCATTTTTGTGATGTGCGCAATTTTGCTTGGTGGCATTTTGGTAACAATTTCCTATTTGGTTGGTTTCTCAAATAGCTACGTCGTGGGCTTCTCTGCAGCGACGATGGGACTCGTGATCGCGTGGGGCCTTACGTTTTCAACGCAGCAAATTTTTTTGCTTGGCATTGTGCCGCTGACTGGCATGCAGCTTGTCTATGTGACGGTTGGTCTTGAAATTCTTTATGCGGTATCGTCGAATTCTATCTCCAGCGCAGCGCATTTCGGCGGTATGCTTGCTGGTTTTATCTTCACCTTGGGACTCTACAAACCTCGTCGCATCAAGAACATGTGGTCGCGCACGAAAAATAATATGAGGCACTAGTACTCGCATGAAAATAATTTTGGCGTCCGCATCGCCCCGTCGACGGGAATTATTGAGCGCATTGGGGCATGAAATTCTCGTTGTTGTGCCGAAGGGTGATGAGCTCGATGAGAAATCTTGTCTCGCCGCTGAACGCATTGCAGTCATCAACGCTGAAACTAAAGCGCGTTCAGTGTTTAGCGAAGTTGGGCTTAACGACTACGAAGTCATCATTGCTGCGGATACTGTCGTTGTTTTGGGCGGGCTCGTGTTTGGCAAGCCAAAAAATTACGATGAAGCGTTTGTGATGCTCAAACAATTGTCGCTTGGTCCGCATCAAGTTATCACAGCGTACACCATTATCGGAGCACATGAGCAAGAGCGTTCTCGTGCGGTTTCATCGATCGTAGAATTTCGTGCATTGAGTGGCGACGAAATCGCGAGCTATTTAAAGTGCGATGAATGGCGTGATAAGGCCGGCGGATATGGTGTACAGGGATTTGGGGCGGCACTAATTCGGCGTGTCATAGGCAGTCTCACCAACGTGATTGGATTGCCGATAGAAGAGGCGATTGCTGATGCACAAGAATTCATCGACAACTCATGAGCTAGCCACCAATTTGCACAGCGTGCGCCGCGACATTTCGACGGCATGCAGTGCGAGTGGGCGCGATGCTGCCGACGTAACGCTCATCGCAGTATCAAAGGGGCACGACTTCCAAAAGATCCATGAACTTTATCGCGCCGGGCAACGACATTTTGGCGAGAGTTATGCGCAAGAATTTGCGCTCAAATATAAGCAGGCACAAGCACTGCATTTAGATATTGTGTGGCATTTTATTGGTGGCATTCAGAGCAACAAACTGAAACTCATCAAAGATGCCAATGTGATTCACAGCATTGGCTCGTTGCGTCACGCGACCTTGTTGAGTGAGATCGTGAGCAAAGACGTAAAAATATTTGTTCAAATAAATTTGGCGCAGAACCCATCGCAACAAGGTGTATCGGAGAGCGACGCGAAAGCGCTCATCATGGCGATAAAGGCGCTGCCGAAGCTAAAGCTCTGTGGTCTCATGACCATCGCGCCGATCGACGAGAATGATGCGGCTGTTTGGTTTTCGCGAATGGCGCAGCTTAAGAAGGACATCATCGCACAGGGGGTGCTTGACGAGGTTGCGCTATCGATGGGAATGAGTGACGATTTTATTGACGCCATTCACCATGGCGCCAATTTCGTTCGCGTTGGCACCAAAATCTTCGGGCCACGGCAATAGCAGATGAATTGCCGTGTCGATCAATGAGCTTAATTGCGTCGCGAGAAATGTCGACGACCTCGTTGGGGCGGACGGCGATTATGGTGACG
>CAZRSD010000297.1:0-2077 GCA_964602645.1 uncultured Myxococcales bacterium | reverse complement strand
TTGCTTACACGGGGTTAAGCGCAGACGAGGCTTCAGAACACGCGGCGGAAGCCATGGCCGCCCAGAAATGCCGCATTGCCAGCCATGCTCAGTGGCATGCCATAGGCGAACACGGCGATGGCCAGTGCGGCCAGCAGGCCCAGGCCTGCGGCGATGTGCGCTTTGATGTGCAGGAAGCCTAAAGCCACCAGCATCACGACGACGGGGATCGCGGCGAGCAGGGTGGACACCACCATGCTGCCCATCGGGTCATAAACTTGTTGCCAAACCATGGTTGTCTCCTAGATTGGAAGAATTGGATATAGGCGCGATGATGCCGACGCCTCGCAGCAACTGCAAACGAAAGTTTTTCAGCGGGGCTGATGAGCCAAATTCATGATAGGAAATCCCTTGCCGTTTGATTTCCAACGGTAGCTGGCTTGATTCGACCCTGGTGACCGACCTGTCGCTTCAAATGTCGATACTTGGGCTGAGCCTCGAGTCGCCTGATAAACGCACAAACCCTCGCATCGGTCGGCAGACCGTCGCTCAAGAATTCTCAACATAGGCGCATTGGAGTGGGCCCACGCTCTGGCTAGACGAGTCAACCCCGGCTTGAAGCTGAGATTCAACAGATAACCGAAACGCTGCATAACCTCTCAGTCAAGCGCGGATCGCCCTTCGCATCCGCTTACGTCAGACGTTGAGTGTCCGCTTTTCAGGCTGGCGACGGTCCGCTATGGGCGCGGGATCGCCTGTTGACCGACCGCGCATGCGGTCATTCAACTCAAGCTGGCTAAGGCGACGGCCGGTGTGCCGAACACAGCGGACACGGGCTCAAATTGCCGGCGATGGCGGCCTTCGATGACGGGAGCTGGGCCGATACCGACGCCCAAGCTTCTCACTTGGCCGGCAGCAATCGCGACCTAGCGGTCGTCAACTCTGATCCGTTATTCCCAAGGCCGTGGCCTGCGTTTGCTCTGCAACTCGCCCACGTTCATCTCGCCCTGTAGTGGGGCAGCATAGAAGCGGTCAATCATTTCAGGACTGGTTCTGGCGTTTCGCGCCAATGTCAATGTGTCTACGCCTCGACCAAACATCAAGCGGAACATGATGCTGCTGTGCCGCAAGCTGTAGAGGGTTCTTGTTTCACCGGCAGTACTCAGCTTCAAGCCAGTGACTTCCAAGACGATTTCAAATTGACGCGCCAATAGTTTCATAGCGTTGTCACGCGAAGCAGCGTGAGGCATGAAAACATAGTCCTCAGGATGGATGTCTCTGCCGAACTCAAGAACTTGTCGACGGCGAATGCGTTCGTAAACTTTGACGGCCCAAGGCATTGTTGTGATTGGAAAAGAGTGTCCCTTACTAGGGGGCAGGCTAAGCCTTAAATAAGTCCACTCACGTTTGATCACTTCAACGTGCTTGTGTTGCATGTTTCTGATGTCAGTTGGCCGGATATAGCTATTGACCATGAAAACAATCAGATCAGAAAGATCCTTGGTCATCTCAATGCGTTTGATCAATCGGTCTGTGGGACTGATCTTTTCGCCTGGCGCGCAGAAATAACTTCCTTCCATTGGCTCAGTGTGCGCCCGCCATTCCACTCGCTTGCCCGCAAGCTTCTTAGACTGCTTGGTAATTTCTTTGTATTCGCCAACATTGAACCACCCGCGTGGTTTGTCCTCAACGCCAACTTTTGGAAATTCTGGAATGTGCTCGATAAAGCTATGCCTAGCTGCGTGCTGCATAACTTTTCGGGTCAAGCCCATGTAGGCACTAAGTGTTGATACGCTGAGCTTTGGCTCAACTGAAGATAACTTTTGTAGAAATTCATCCAACAATTTGTAGTTGATGCTCCTTATATCTTTCTGTTCAAAGAAAGGAGAAATATGCTTGTCATACCGCATCTGCATATTGTCGTAAGTGATTTTTGAAAGTTGAGTTCGCTCCAACTTCGCTGCCTCACTTTGCATCAGCATATCTTTTACTTTAGTGAAGGTGATGACTTTTGCTACGTTTTCCGTCATCGGTATACCTTCTAGCTTTCCGCCACGCATGCGAAAGTTGACATCGTCGTAAAAGCGTTTTGCAGCCT
>CAZRSD010000296.1:0-2082 GCA_964602645.1 uncultured Myxococcales bacterium | reverse complement strand
CCATCACCAACGGGCGCGCGTGGGCGGCACAACAGGGGCTCGCGCTCGACTGTGCCATCATCATTAAATACCGCGATCAAAAAACCGCCGCTGCGCTCGAACTAGAAAGCACCTTGCGCACTTGAGATATGCTAAGAATGTTCTCGCCGTTAACTTTTCGATACAATCAGGCAGAACCTGATGCTCGAGGAGTTGCGCTTGGATATTATCCATTTGATTTTCGGAGAGGCTGAACACCTACGTTTTTGGCACATGGGCAGCCGCGCGGTTGTCATCTTCTCGATAGCGCTGTTGCTTATCCGCATTGCTGGCCGCCGAACCTTTGGTTTGCATGCGCCGCTCGATAACATCATCATCTTGCTCTTAGGCTCGATACTTGCGCGCCCCATCGTCGGTGCATCAGCATTCATCCCAACAGTCTTTTCTGCCTTAGTCATTGTCTTGTTGCACCGTTTTCTAGCGCGCGCAGGTGTTCATCACTTCATCTTTAGCAAAATTACCAAAGGCACCAAGGCGATCCTTTACCACAACGGCAAATTCGTCGAGGCGAATTTGCGTTATTGCGGTGTCAGCAAAGATGATATCCACCAAGAAATCCGTTTGAAGACGAGGCGTGATTCGCTCGAACATATCGATCACATTTACATGGAACGAAATGGCTCGATGAGCTTCATTGAGAAAGCACGTTGATCTCGGAATGCGTTACTGTATCCCGAAATATGAACGCGCTACTCGTAAGCAAACTTTCACCATCAGCCATGGCGTCGTGAAAAAGCCATCGCATTTCATGCGTCGTCGACATGTTCCAAGAGGCTTATGGCCTACCAGATTTCGCGAGTGCCTGACGCAGAAGTTGGCTTGCTTTAAATGACAGAACTTTCCGTTCGGTAATTTCGATTTCTTCACCGGTTTGTGGGTTTCGTCCCCGACGCTTTCGCTTTTGGCGCACTTCGAATTTGCCAAATCCGGAGAGTTTTACTTGTTCGCCGCGTTCCAAGGATTTCTTGATGGCTTCAAATACTTTTTCAGTAATTTCGGAAGAATCTTTTTTTGAAAAACCAATTTGTCGATGAATGCTTTCAACAATATCGGCTTTCGTGAGCGTCTTTGCATCACCACTACTAATTTCTGACATCGCGCACCCGCAGGTTATTCGTCGCAAAATCGATGCGGCACTTATTCTTCCCGCCTTGCATCGAGGTGACCACGGCTGTCGTTTACCGCCGGTCGGACGACAACAATCCACCTTCTAAAAGAGCATTTCGCGACGCTCTAAGCAAATTAATAGCTGTAACCGACGTGAAACCACACGCGACACACTTGCTCGCGAAGCTTTGTCATTTCGGTTTGCAGCATTGTCGAGACTACCGCATTTTTGCGCCGGTCTTTGCTTCGACCAGCTTTACGTAGTGCACAACAAAGGCTTCGGCTTCTTCGTCAGTCAGGGTGCGGTCGTCGTGTTGCAGTGCCATCGAAATCGCTACAGACTTTTTGCCAGCCTCGATATTTTTGCCACGATAGATATCGAAGACGCGAATCGACAGCAGCGTATCTGGGGCATTGGTCACGAGTGATGCGGCCTCAAGCATGTCAGCGACGGTAACGTTTTCATCGACCAAAAACGCGACGTCACGTTCAATAGTCGGGAAGCGTGAAAATGGCTTGAACTTGGCGATCGAGGGCACGAAGCGCGCGATTTCTTCGACATCAAATTCAAACACGAACACATCGCCCACGATATCAAGTTTGGCGGCAACACCAGGATGCAATTTACCGACACTACCAAGGGCCGCGCGCACATCACCACCTTGGAAGTATACCGTCGCAGACTCGCCTGGGTGATGGTATGCTTGGTTGCCGCCGTGCACAAATACCACTTCGGGATTTGGGTAGTGCGTATTAAGTCCAAGCGCTGCAAAGATCTCCGATACAACACCTTTCACATTGTAGAAATCAAAATTCTTTTCTGGCTGATCAAACGCATAATACGACGTTCGACCCGAAAGAACGCACGCGACACGTAGCCTTTCATGGGCGTAACTATCTTGGCTCAATTTACCAAAGAGTCGCTCAGGCGAAGGC
>CAZRSD010000295.1:0-2086 GCA_964602645.1 uncultured Myxococcales bacterium | reverse complement strand
ATGTACGAGGTGAAAGACGGCAAGGTCAACCCCTTTTTGCATTTGTCCATGCACCTGTCGGTGAGCGAGCAATGCTCCATCGACCAACCACGCGGCATTCGCCAAGCGGTGGAGCTGCTCACCGCCAAGCGCGATTCATTGCACGATGCACACCACGAAACCATGGATGCGCTGGGCCAAATGATTTGGGAAAGCCAACGCAGTGGCCGCCCGCCTGATGGGCAGGCTTATATTGATGCGGTGCAGCGTAGGGCGACTAGAGATTGAAAGACTTTGTGTGCGTCTCGTGGGTCGGACGACGAGGCGATCTGCCGATTGGGAATAGGTTTTCGGTTACTCAGATCTGAGCAAAGTTTAAACGTTGAAGTGAACGCGCTGCACGGCTATTCGCGCAGCCCCCTCAAACACAGGGTTAGGGGTAATGAAGCACATTGATGTATCGGCAAGCGAAAGAAGCAGCTAAAAATAGCATCCCAAGCGCCGCGATCGCACCTTTCGAACTGAAGAGGAGGAACGACGTAACAAAGCGGAACAACACTGGAAAGGTGAAAGGCAAGACTCCCTCCATAAGGCCATTTATGAGCCCCTTCATTGCGCCAAACAGAAAGAATATTGCAATGAGAGCCAGCATCAGAACCCCCCAAAGACTCCCAGTGACCTCTCCCACCGCCTTCATTAGGTAGAGAGATGCCCAACACATCAAGGCAAAGAACGTCCCAGACAAGAGGACTGGCAGCACCTTGAAGAAAGCTGTGGTCTGGGCACGCAGCTTCTCATCAAGGAATTCTTGTTCCGCGCGAAAATAGTCCCGCGCAGCTACATTGGCATGTTCCTTCAGTGAATCCGAAAGAAAATAGTCATACCCCATCAATGCGGAGGCTAGCACTTGCAAGTTGAGTATTGCCAATTCGGAGACCATGGTTTTGGCACGCCTAAGGTTTGAGATGAAAGGCTTGGCCCAGCGTGCCGGAATAAGTCCTCTCGATGGAAGTGTTAAGCGGCAGCATTCGACGGCCTCGTAGCGGGAAGTAGTTGAAGAAGTTCGCCGAATGACTTTGATCGGCCTTTGAACTTCACTGTTTGGCCTGCGAGCGGCGTGTGAGAGAAGTTCTTCTCGTTCATGAATTCCAGCGTATTCCATACGGTGCTGAAAACGGCAGCCACATCGTACCGATCGACTGATGTGGGACTTGCGCTGAGTCCTAGAAGCGTCGTCTTCCGAGCACCTACGTCAACGATTGCGTCGTAGCTCTTCTTTGGTTGAAATTTCAGATCCTTCGGGGTGGCTAGCGTTGGGGCACCCTGTTCTCCCACGCCAGATATGTCGAGGTGCCACACATGGTTGTGAACAACGATATTTCGCAACATGAACACTTCAGTGAGTTCACTCTTGTTGGGTAAATCAGGAAAGAATAGATGAAGTTTTTCTGGCACATCAATGTTATTGACTACTTCGTCGTTTCGAAGGAAGCGAACGCGCGAGACGAAGGACTCCAACATGGCGACTAGGAGAACGGTAATTGCCGTCGCGTATCCGTTCTCGAGGAGATTCGCTCTCCCGACACCTTCTTCGACGGCGGGACGCTGCAACATCCGCTCAATGAGATCTGCTATTGGTTGAAAGTAGCTATCTCCGACGATAGTGATCATGTTTTGGTTGACAGGGAGCGACAACGTGATCTCTTGCGGCTTAACGTGATGTAGAGCGCAAAACACGGTTAATACATCCGAGCTCAGTCGATACATCTTTTGATTGAAATAGCTGAAAGCCGCTCACAGCAAGCCTTTCAGAGATAGGCGCTGTCACTGCGCCTAGGTATAAATTTTTCATGAAACCCCGCACTCTTCGTTGTGGCTCAGTCGCTTACCAATCAATCATCGCAAGCAATTTTTTATAAAACTATAGCATTAATTTATCAAGGTAAAACCCGAGACACCCCCACCCGACTGAAAAAAAATATTCTTTGCCACAATGCACAAAAACTCATAACAGGAGACACACCATGCACCCCATCCAAACGCCCGCCCGCCTTCGTCGCACGCTGTGCATGGGCCTTGCCGCTATGGCTTTGTGCAGTGGGCTCAG
>CAZRSD010000294.1:0-2089 GCA_964602645.1 uncultured Myxococcales bacterium | reverse complement strand
CACAATTTTCTCAAGCGGTGATCGCGGCTCACCCGATTCTTCCTCAATGATTTGCGCCTGCAAAGAATTCACTAAATTCTGCACGTCCCGCGCAAATGCATCTACCGATGCATAGCGCGCATCAGGCGCACGCGAGAGAGCTATGCCCAAGATGTGATCGACGGCAGCGGGCACCAGCATGCCCCGCTCATGCGGCAGCAAATAGCGACCAAGTGGCAGCTCTTTTGTCAACATTTCAAATAGCATGACCCCGGCAGAATAAAGATCAGAGCGATGATCGACCCGTTTGGCGTCGACATGCTGTTCAGGCGCCATATAATTTACCGTGCCCATGGTGACACGGCTACGAGTGAGATTGGGATGTGGATCGAAAGCGAGACCACCGATGCCGACCAAACCAAAATCGACAAGGACAACGCGATTAGGGTGCTTCATGAAGTCTCGACCATCATACGCGAGCAAAACATTTTCCGGTTTGAGATCGCGATGAATAATCCCGTGCAGATGCGCTTCCTTGAGGCCATTTAAGATCTGCGCAGTGATGAAGCACGCTTCCCCCAATTTAATTGGTCCACGATTGATGCGCGTTCGCAGGGTAATACCGTCGATAAACTCCATCGCGAAATAGTGAAGATTATCGGAACAACCAGCATCGATGATCGAAACGACGTTTGGATTCGATAGCGACTTCAGCGCATACGCCTCACGTTCAAAGCGTGCGACTAAATCAGCGCGCTCCGACAAATCGGTGCTGAGCACCTTAATAGCCACGAGGCGTCCCGTTTTAATTTGTCGCGCGCGATAGACGCTACCCATCGCGCCACGACCAATCTGATACGCGATTTCAAAGCCAGGAATTTTCGGCAAGCTGTTGGTGTCGCTGAGCGATGCGCGCTTATTCGACATGTCGTTGTGTATGCGTGTGTGTTGAGGTCCTGCACCGGCATTTGGCTCTGCATGCTCATGTTCCGCGGTTTGATTGTTTGCCCATTTGCGCTCAAGCGCGGGGTGTAAACCAAGACGTGTGCTTTGCTGAGGACGGTGTTTCACCTGACATCGACTGCACACAAATTTATCGCCATCGGACCTCTTGGAAGCCACGTATTCTCGATGACATATGCTGCAGTTTACTAACATCCAAATCCTCATTTTTTATACACAATATCAGCTAATACATGCTGCGGATTTGCATCGCTCACACAACAGCTTATCTATTTATTTAGATTCAACAATTTATTTCACTATCTATTTTGAAAACGCACACGACCTTGTTTGGCCTGCGTTTGCTGAGGAGAAAGTTCTAATTGAAACTGATACCATTGCTCTCCGTAGGCTTTCATTCTCATGCGTTTGTCATTTTGCAGTAATAATAGATTTTGCGACAAGTGCGGATCGGCCTCACCCAAATACCCTTTACCCTTGTTCAAAATGCTGATGGCACGCTCGGTCTCGCCGTTTCGCCATACACAGTAAGCCCACAGGCTCCATAGCAGACCTGCCTTTTTCACGTGACGTGTCGCGTGTTGAAATACTTCTTCCATCTTCGAGAACTTTCGTTCACGATAATAAATAACGGCGAGCATGGCCTTCGCCACCCAGTGCCGCACAAAGGCACGCTCGAGATACGGCTTTGCTTGAGGGTATTGTCCCTTCATGTACAAGATCGATCCGATCTGTCCGTCGATGGTTGCGGCCAAAAAGAATTGCCATTTGCCATAACGCTCTTTAATGTCCTTCAATTTTCTAAGCGCGCGGTCGACCTGGCCCTTCATGAGATCGTCTTGCAAGCTCTTGATGGTGCCCTCAAGCCTCTTCGACAAATTGCGTGAAATAAAGAAAAATGAGATCACCAGTACCGCCACCGCTGGCAATACCGCTGGGACCCAGCCGAAAAAACTTGTCACCACCGCAAATACTGCGGCCGCGATGACGAAAGAAACCAATGTCGTAAGCATAATTGCCACCAAGATCTAGCGTCCGGATAATTGCCTCAAAAACGCGACGCTCTTCAGGGGATAGAGTCCCAGTACTTTAAGCCGACTTTGAAAAACTCGACCTATCATCAAGAGTTCATACTCTTCTCCGTAGT
>CAZRSD010000293.1:0-2091 GCA_964602645.1 uncultured Myxococcales bacterium | reverse complement strand
GTTCGGTCTTAAAAGGAGGTGACAGCTATGACCAGAGTTTCCATTCGAGAAGGCGAGTCCTTTGAGCGTGCGCTGAAACGTTTTAAAAAGCGTGTTGAGCAAGCTGGCATCCTTAAGGAAGTTCGTAAACGCGAATATCACGTGAAGAAATCAGTCGAGGAAAAACTGAAGAAGCGTGCGGCAGAAGCTCGATCACGAAAGCGTCAAAAGCGCATGGCCCAACGAGGCTTTAACTAATCGATCACGATTAGTTGATAACCCACATCACCGATGTGGGTTTTTTTAGACGCGCTTTAGTACTCTGTCACAAAGATTACGAGTTAGATGTGGTGAGCGATGAAGATCTTTTGGTCGATCGACGACGCTAAGGCAACCATAGCAGGTGGCGCATTGGCCATCGGTAATTTTGATGGTGTGCATCGAGGCCATCAAGCGCTGATCAAAAAGGCGCGTTCACTAGCGCCAGCCGGTCCCGTGGGCGTTCTGACTTTTACTCCTCATCCTTCACATGTGCTTAAAAAGAGCAGCGATCATGTCAGCATCATGACCGATCATGACAAGATAGCAGCATTGGCCTGCTTCGATGTCGACGTTGCGATCCTGCACACCATCGACGAAGAATTCTTAAATGTGTCGCCAGACGCATTTGTGCGCGATATGTTGTTTGCGCGTCTATCCATGCGCCATGTGGTGGTTGGCGACGATTTTACTTTCGGCAAGGCAGCTCTTGGCACGACGAAGTTGCTTAAAACCCTCGGTGATAAGCTTGGTTTTCATACCGCGGTGATTTCTCAGATCATGATCGATGGTGAGCGCTGCTCATCGACGGCGATCAGAAATTATTTGCGAGGTGGCACTATCACGAAAGCAAACGCCATGCTCGGGCGATCGTACTCGCTCAGCGGCATCGTTGTGCCCGGACACAAGCGAGGAGCTCTCTTAGGTTTTCCGACGGCAAATCTCTTGCCACGAGAGGGCTTTCCTCTCGCGCGTGGCGTCTATGCGACCGTTACGCGCGTCGATGGGCACGACTACGTGAGCGTCACCAATATCGGTTGCCGCCCCACGGTCACTGAAGAAAAAACCGTAGTTGTGGAAACACATATTTTTGATCGCAAAGACGAGCTCTATGGCAAAGAAATTCAGATTTTCTTTGTTGACCATCTTCGCTCTGAAAAAAAATTCGCCGGGCTCGAAGAGCTTCAGGAGCAGATAGCACAAGATTGTGCAGGTGTTTGCGAATTACAGAGATCGAATCCAACTCGCTTTCAAATAAAAGACTGATAAATTAGCAAGGGGTGTCACTAGTACGAGGGCTTTGGACTTATGAAACGTTTTAAGAGCGACGCTTGGTATTTTTCGTCTGCTGGATCGATGAGCCCTCCTAATTTACTCAGTGCTTCGACGAGGAGAATAGTCGCGCTCATGCTGTCGCTTGGCCTTGCAACGAATGCTGTGGCGCAAATGCCTGAGCAAAATGCGAGCTTTGCTCGAGGCGTTGCGTCCAATGTCAAACTGCTGAAGTCAAGCGACAACATAAAAACGATAGCCTTGCGAGATGCGTTTGTACTTGCACTCAAAAACCATAGCCAGATGCAACTTGCGCAGAATCAATTGCAACGTCGACGTGTTGAAAACACCATGAGGATCAGCGCGATCTTGCCCAAGCTGCGCCTTGGTTCGGCGTATACTCGAAACATCCCTGAAGTTGAGACTACGCCGTTTGCGTCAGATACACAAACACTCAATCGTCACGTCGCTGGACTCTTGCGCAAGAGTGGTGACACCGCTGCTGCCGACGAGCTTGAGCAGCAAGCCGATCTCATGTTGCGCAGGCGCGCTGATAGCAAAATTGTAATGGCCCCCAAGCACGTCTTCGATGCCAAGCTTTCGCTCGAGATACCACTGTTCAACGGGCCAGACATCGCACGGGTGCTATCGAGTGGTGAAAACGTACAGGTCCAAGAAGCGCGGGTGCGTGACGAAGAAGCAAAGACGATCTTTTTGGTGGCGAAATCCTATTTTGCTGCACTCCATCTGCGGAATGTCCTCGTGCTTCGTGAGCAAGCTGAGAGTGTTGCCGAGGAGCGG
>CAZRSD010000292.1:0-2103 GCA_964602645.1 uncultured Myxococcales bacterium | reverse complement strand
TGCAGGTATTGAACAGTGGATGCAGCACTATCAGCGCATGGGTGAAGCCGCTGAAGTTTGCTGTCACGAGTTTTGTTTACCTGGGTACGCTTGCCATTTTCGCGCGGCATTTGCCCGATTCGCTCACAGAAACAAAAGGTAACCGTGCGGCGTGGGTGATTAGTGCAATGATTTTCGGCGAAGTCTTTTTTATCGGCCTGCAGTCGGCGCGCGGCGTGACATCCCACTTTAACCAGAAAACGCTGATCGACGGCATCATCTACTCGGTGATGGGCGTAATGATTATCGTGAACACCGTCGTCTTCATTCGTGTGTTCCGCCATTTTTTTCGCGGCCAGCAGAAAATTTCCGGGGCGTACCTTTCGGGCATTCGCTGGGGTGCGGTGCTCTTTGTGATTGGCAGCGTTGTCGGCGGCGCGATGTCGGGTCTCAACCGCCATACGATCGGTATCGCCGATGGTGGGCCGGGCTTGCCGCTCGTCAATTTCAGCACGGTTGCCGGCGATTTGCGCATCGCGCACTTTGTGGGATTACACGCCCTGCAGGTATTGCCATTTGTCGGCTGGCTTATTTCGCGCACTGCACCGGCACGCATTGTGACCGTAGCCGGGGTGGTCTATGCCGCAGGGTTTGCCTTCGTGTTGGCACAGGCCCTTCTCTCCAAACCGCTGATTCGGCTATAAGAGTTTCCGTGGATTTTCCCCTGCGCGGTTGTGCAGGGGATTTTTTAGTTACCGATACAATAGTTGCATAGTAAATTGTTGCATATTCAACTAAATGGCCACGAAATACCCGGGCAATTCTGAAGAAAAGCGGTCACTTGACCTCTTCATCAAGCTCATGCGCACGCATGACTCGCTCGAAAACAAGCTGCGCCATGAGTTTCGCGGCTTTAAGCTGACGCCGCCGCAGTTCGGCATTCTCGAAACGCTCTACCATCTCGGGCCCTTGCAGCAGCATGTGCTGGCGTCGAAGCTCTTAAAATCTGCCGGCAATATTACGCGTGTACTTGACGGCATGCAAGAGTCAGGTCTGATAGAGCGCCGCGCCGAGCCAGGCGACCGCCGCTCGTTTCGCATCCATCTTACCCCGAAGGGTAAAAAGACGATTGAGAAGATTTTTCCCGAATTTGTGACGGGTATACGCGCACTTTTCGGCACACTGGCTGCCGGCGAACAAGAGCAGCTTAACCAGCTGCTGCGTAAGCTGGGCACGCACATCAGGCATTCCTATTAAGAATGAATAAAAAAACGAAAGGAGAATAACATGAGTTCATTAATTTCTGGTTTTGCAAAGAGTGGCAGATTCATATTCTGCATACCTTTGATTATGTTTGGTATCAACCACCTGACAAAGGCAAACATGATGGCGGGCATGGTGCCTGTCCCGGGCGGTGTGTTCTGGGTTTATTTCACTGGCGTTGCGATGCTTCTGGGTGCCATTGGTATCATCACCAACATGAAGGGCCTGGGTTCACTCGCAGCGTTTCTGACCGGTGTGCTGATTCTTATCTATGTGCTGAGCATCCACATTCCCGGTGTCATCAACGCGAAAGACGAGATGAGCCGCATGATGCCGATGCTCGCCACGCTGAAAGATCTGGGCATGGTTGGCGGCGCTTGGGCGATCGCTGGTCAGCTGAAGAACTGACATGCAGGCACATATAGCGGCGAAGCAGCCAGCGGGTGTAGAGCTCAAAGCCGGTGAAAACTACTATTGGTGTTCGTGCGGGCATTCGAAGAACCAACCGTTCTGCGATGGTTCTCACAATGCCATAAACAAGGGACTTCCCGAGGGCGAGAAAAAATTCGCGCCGCTGAAGTTCACCGCCGAGCAGACGGGCCAGGCCTGGTTATGCCAGTGCAAACAGACCGGAAACGCGCCGTTCTGCGACGGCACGCATAAGAAGCTCTAAGGCTTGCAGCCGAGATTTTCATCGCGCCCGCTATACGGGTGGGATGAAAATCTCTTTTGCGCATTTCTGTCGATTTTCGCCTTTTTCTTGCGTCACATACTCGGTTGGTCTGGCGCTATGTCATCATTGCTGTTCTGGCCACGGGTTGCCAAAACCAGTCCACGGACTACCTTCTGGGCGCCAGTTAT
>CAZRSD010000291.1:0-2157 GCA_964602645.1 uncultured Myxococcales bacterium | reverse complement strand
AAAAATAACGCTACCAAAACCTGTAATACAACTACAAACGCGAGCATAGTTTCTTCCTAAAATGTGCGAGAGGCTTATAGAACATCATGCAACGATTTGACCATAGACAAAAATGATTCAGCCTGCAATGATGCGCCTCCCACCAAAGCACCATCAACCTCATGACTTTTCGCCATTTCGCTAATATTTTGCGCGGTTACCGACCCACCGTAAAGTATACGAGATTGTTGCGCTAGCCCCTCTCCCATAGACTTTTGCAAAAGACCACGAATGAACTGGTGGACAGTGACCGCTTGCTCACGTGTTGCCGTCTTGCCGGTGCCGATCGCCCAAATCGGCTCGTATGCGAAATGTAACGCCTCGTTTGCCGACTCACCCAAACCCTTAACCACTGCCATCACTTGCCGTTCAATAACCGCTTCAGTCTTCAAAGCGTCGCGCTCAGCGAGCGATTCACCAACGCAAATCACCGGCTTAACTCCACCCATCACGCATGCTTTTGCTTTTTTGAGTACCATGTCGTCGTTCTCGCCAAACAGAGAACGACGCTCCGAATGACCGACGATGCAATAACGAACACCAATTTCCTTAAGGTGTTGCACACTCCACTCGCCGGTAAATGGGCCCTTTGCCTCAAAGAACACATTTTGTGCAGCAAGCGCAATAGGCAAATCGTTCACAAGCGCGCCCACGTAGGCAAGCATGGGCGCGACAGGCGCAACGGCACATTCCACCTTGGTCGACGCTAACAACTGTGCTTTGAGCGTGCGAAAAAAATCGCGCGCCGAGTCTTGATGATGGTTGAGCTTCCAATTAGCGATCAAGATCTTCTTTCTAGCCACGCTTCACCCGCTTTATCAATCGTAGAATCCTATCGCTACCAGACCAGGTAATCTTTTACCTTCCAAAAGTTCAAGCCCAGCGCCACCGCCCTACGACACAAAGCTCACGTCTTTAATAAGACCAGCCTTGCTGAGCGCAGCGATCGAATCGCCGCCACCCACAACGGTAAAGCCCTTGCTCTTCGTCATGATCTGCATGAGTGACGACGTGCCGTTAAAAAACTCGTCCTCTTCATACATCCCCATGGGTCCGTTCCAAAATATGGTTTCTGCTTTGGCGATGATGTCGCCATAGTTCGCCACCGTCTTGGGACCAATATCGACACCAATTTGCTGCGGCAAAAATGTGTTATTGTCGATGGTGGTAAGCCCTGACTTGGCGACTACATCATCCACCACAACATGATCGACCGGAAGACCGATGGTGACCGATAGCTCTTCAGCCTTGCGCAAAAGATTTTCTGCAATGGTGACTTTGTCTTGTTCGACCAAACTTTTACCGACGTTAAACCCCTGTGCGCGCAAAAATGTATAGGCCATGGCGCCACCGATCAAGAGTGCATCGACCTTCTTGAGCAGCTGCAACAACACGCCGATCTTGGAACTTACTTTGGCGCCACCAACTAGCGCTACGAGCGGACGCCGCGGTTGAGTGGTCACGCGACCAAACGCTTGCAGTTCTTTTTTGAGCAAAAGCCCGCCGAGCGGACGCTCAAAAAATCGCGCCACCCCCTCGACCGACGCATGAGCCCGATGCACCGCACCAAAGGCGTCATTGACGTAAAGGTCCATGCCTTTCGCGAGGAGCTTTGCAAAAACCGCATCGTTCTTTTCTTCGCCGTGATGAAAACGCACATTCTCAAGGAAAATGACGCTGCCAGGCTTGGCCTCATTCACCACGCGCGTAACACCATCGCCCACGCAATCATGCACAAAGATGAGCTCTTGGTCTAAGAGATCGCGCAAATACAAGGCCACGGGCTCAAGACTCAGTGATGTCTTCGGCTTGCCCTTGGGTCGACCCAAATGCGAAAGGATCACAACTTTCGCCTGCCCACGCACGAGGCGACGTATGGTGGGCAGCGCAAGCTCGATACGCTGAGCGTCGAGAATAGCGCCGTCCTCACTCATGGGCACATTAAAATCTACGCGCAACAAAACACGCTTGTTAGCAAGGTCTGCACTATCGATATCATCAAGCCACGTGATGGCCATACTAACCTCAGCTGCCGAGCAACTCGAGCAAATCTACGGCACGGTTGGTAAAGCCCCATTCGTTGTCGTACCACGACATGACCTTAACCAAATCTTTGTC
>CAZRSD010000290.1:0-2165 GCA_964602645.1 uncultured Myxococcales bacterium | reverse complement strand
CAAGCCGTCTCGTCGGTAAAACTCGAGCGCGGCCAAAAGGCTGCTGGTGTTGTTTCGCGTGTTGAGCGTTATGGCGTTTTTGTTGAGCTTGATACAGGTGTTACGGCCCTTTTACCTGCTTCTGAAACAGATTTGCCAAAAACTGCAGATCTGCATCGAGCCTTTGCGATTGGTAGCAAACTTGATGTCGTGATTATCGATATTGATGGGCAAAATCGCGTGCGCGTGTCGCTCCATGCGCGCAAACAAATGGAAGAACGCGACAGCTTCCTTAAATTCCAAACTGAAGAGAAAACGCGCGGTGCAGGTTTCGGCACTTTTGGCGATCTCCTTAAGAAGAAAAAATAATCGGGCTATGCCGACGGTTACGTCAGCATTATGCATGGACGGTCATTGTGGCACCAGGATATCTTCATTGTGATGTGCGCCGTGGACTGAGAGTCGATGTGCTCAATGCAGCGATTGCATCGCTGCTTGTTGATCATGCGCCCGTTAGAAAAGCTCTTGATAGCCTCGAGATCGATGGCCTCACCTATGTGCTCGTCGAGCATCACGAAGCATCGCTCAATGGCCATCAAATTCATTTGTATCGTCATGGGCAACAAATCACGACCCACCATGACCATGCGATAGCGGAAGATATTTTTGCCAAGAGCGTGAGCCTCGAGAAAATCACCGCTTGGCTTTCGACAAAGCCTTTGTCACCAAGCATCGGTGGTTTGGTTGATAGAGTATTGCAAATATTGCGCGCGCGCGTTTACCAAGAGCAGAACATAGCTGGCGATGATGCTCTGTGGCTTGTATGTCACGTTGTCTTATTTTGCGCTTTGATCGACGCGCTCGATCCAAAATTTATTACCACCACGAAAATTTGTGTCAGTGACAAATTTGCGCCATCAACCAAAAAGAACACGTTGGTATTCACTGATACGCGTTGGCTCAATCACGTCATGATCGGCGTGCCCATGATCGAGATCAATGACGACGTGAGTGTCGACGTCATTGGTATTGCCTGCATCAAGGCGCTCGCAGGTCATGTGGGTGCGCGTGGCGAAAGTCGCATTCTAAAAGTGGGCGTTGGGCTCGCACATGGAGCGGCGGCGCTTGCTCCCGTTGCTGTTGAAGTATTGTGGTGTGAGCCGCGTTTGCCCGAAAGCATGACGGAGCACGGGGCTTCAAATTGCGCGCGACTCACGTCGGTATATGAAATAGCCGGCGTTCTTTCGGCGCAGACAGATATAGCTCATATAGCGTCGATGATGTTACTCCACGGCGCCATGTCACTAAGTTGGCATTTAGCACAGCGAGAGAAAAATCTCTCATGTTATGTAATGCGCTTTTTGATTACCAACGAGGATAAGCGCGATGCCATCGAAGCATTTCTTATTAAGGGCGGCGCTTATGACGTGACTGTCTCCGTAGTCGAGCGGCATGAACTCGCAAAGCGCATCGTAAGCGTACCTATTGGCACCGGCAATAAAGCGACGTCAGCACGCTTCTATGAATATCTTTATCTCGACAAAACGGTGCGCGTAGAACCCGTCAAAGAAGATCTGGACCTCTATGTCAAGCGAACCGATTATAGTGTCGACGTTGCACGTAGTGACCTTTTGCTTGCGTGGAAAAAATGGCGAGGCCGCGTCGTTTCGGAGGATGCATGACGAAGCTCAGTGTCAACGTCAATAAATTGGCGACTCTGCGCAATGCTCGCGGTGAGAACAATCCTGACGTCTTAAAAATGGCGCTGCTCATTGAAGACTTCGGCGCTGATGGCATTACTGTCCATCCGCGACCTGATGAACGACATATTCGTAAAGCAGATGTCGTCGAGCTTAACAAGCATGTGCGGACGGAATTTAATATTGAGGGTTACCCATCCGATGATTTCATTGAATTCATGAAGGTGATTGAACCCGATCAAATTACGTTGGTGCCCGATCCGCCTGATGTGTTGACGTCAAATGCGGGCTTTAATCTCACGAACGATATCGATTTTGTGCACGACGTGATTAAACGTCTTAAGCCGATCGGTGCGCGTATTTCGATCTTTATTGATCCGAGCGATTTCCTCGATCGCGACGTGAAAATAATTGCAGAAACGGGAACTGACCGCATCGAATTGTACACCAAGGATTACGCGGATCATCACGAATCAACCGCCGTGC
>CAZRSD010000289.1:0-2175 GCA_964602645.1 uncultured Myxococcales bacterium | reverse complement strand
GCCCTCAATAATTCCGGTGAGTTTTGGACCATGGCTTTCGCCGGCGGTAAAGAAGCGTAAAACTGCCATAACGCTCTCCTCAAATAAGGTACTCACTACCTCTTAAGGTACTATGAATACGTTTAAAAAATCGCCTCATTAGACAATAGTAAAATACTCGCCTTGTTTGATTTGAGCTGGCTTTTTACTATGTTTCCATTGGCCACATTTTTATGGTGCGCGAAACCTCGTGATGGCGACGTGCATCTTTTGCAAACTTGGTCGTGAACATGCAGTGTAGACTCATCATGGTTTTGTTCGCTATCATGCTCTTTGGCTGTGGCAAGGATGTCCCCGTCAAATAAGAAACCAACGAAGCCTTGCTATTGCGCGACGTGGTGCTTGAGGTGGGTGAAGATCTTAAGGGTTTAGGCTTTGAAATCGATTGCAGCGATATCGAAATTGAGGTGCGTAGCGCTGATGCGATGGTGGCGCTCTTTAACCAAATTAGCGACGAAGCGCGCCATGATGTTAAATATCACACGCCATTTGGTCCGTTTGCGAAAAACCAACGAACGACGTTTCGCGACGGCGATGGTTCACGTTTAGCTTTTTACGATCCGAATTCTAAAGCCATTGTTTTTAAGGCAGGCTCCTTGGGTATGCTCACGAAAGGCTATTTGGCGCATGAGTTGGCGCACGCGTATCAGGATCAAACATGGGGTTTTGATACGATCTGGGAGCCCTACCACGCCAGGCCTTCGCGCGAGGCGTTTAATGTCACGCAATTCATCATCGAAGGGCATGCGGAATTGGTTCGGCATGCCTATGAGCAAAACAGCGTGCCACTCGAGGACGCCAAAGAGATTAGCGTGACGCTCGGCAAGATGTCAGAAAATGATTGCATTCCTTGTCACACCAAACAATCGCTCTCGACACTGCCATATGTGTTCGGCATGCGTTTCTTAATCAATCAATATCGCAACGGCGGTTGGCCACAGGTGGAGAGCTTCTTCACGGATTTGCCGACGTCGACCGAACAAATCATTCATGAAAATAAGTTTGCCAAAGATCATCCTACCAATCTGTCACTTCCGGAATGGAAAGATGAGTCGTTTAAGCCGCAGACGGTCTTGAACGGTAGCCTCGGTGAAGCATTTTTGCTCGCAAAACTTTTGACTTTGCCTATTTCACCCGAACAAGCCTTTAGCAGCGCGAGCGGTTGGGATGGCGATGTTGCGCAAATCTATCGCCTACCCGATGGTCGTGAAGCCTTTGTTTGGCGACTGTTATTTGATCGCGTTTTTGATGCATCACAGTTTGAAGATGCCGTAAAAGATTTCGGCACCGAAAGCAGCGCTTTTCGCCTTGGTCGCGTGGTTGATTGGATCGTGACTGAGCATGCTGACATCAAGCGCAGTCTCCGTCTCTTTTTGGGAAGTCATCCAACACGGTTTCAAGCCAACAGAGATGATGAGCTGTCGACGACGGAGCAAGAAAAACTCATCAAAGACGACGCGAAATTTTTTAACTCCCCCTATTTTGTGCCAAAAGTGACGATTGATTCAAAACAATAGCTTGCATGAACACCTCATCACGGGTGTTGTATGACGACGGGCCTTTCCTTAGAGTTGCACTATGAAGACCGTAAGAGTTGATCCTTGTCAAACGCTGTCGGGCGTCGTGACGATACCCGGCGACAAATCTATCAGCCATCGCGCCTTGATGTTCGCGTCGTTGGCGAAAGGCAAGAGCGTCATCACCAATTTGCTCGAAGGCCATGATTGTATGGCGACGCTCGGCGTGTTGCGTGCACTCGGCGCGCATATCGCGCTTGAAGGTGGTGCATGGGTTGTGGATGGGCGCGGCAAACTTGGGCTCACTGAGGCATCGTCGATACTCGACTGCAAAAATTCCGGCACGACCATTCGTCTGATGGCGGGCCTGCTTTCGGCGATGCCATTTATGGCGATTCTCGACGGCACCGATCAGATCAAAACGCGACCCATGGATCGCGTGATCAAGCCGCTTACGGCGATGAATGCGCGATTGTTTGGTCGCGGTTTGAATCGCTTGGCACCGCTCGTAAGCTTGCCGAGCACTTTGCATGGCGTTGATCACGAGCTCTCGGTTAAGAGTGCGCAGGTTAAAGGCGCCATAATTCTTGCGGCACTTTTTGCGAATGGCACGACCACC
>CAZRSD010000288.1:0-2187 GCA_964602645.1 uncultured Myxococcales bacterium | reverse complement strand
CTGAAGAGGTCCATAGATGTTCCCGAATTGGTGAGGCCAAGGCCAGGGCCCTCCGGAAGGCGGTCGAGAACTCTGTGGCGAATCATTAGGTTAGAATGATGTGCGGTGAGAAATGCAGACTGGCCGTAGAAATTTGCTCGATACATGCTATGCCTTTTTTAATGATACGGTGGTGCTACACGATGCACACCTCTCATCTACATTTGTTTTATCCATCAATTACTGAATTTGGTTGCTAGGAACATCTTGTAGGGTTTCGAAATGCAGGGCGAAGGCGACGCGTTCGCGAAAAATTCGGCTGACGATTGGCGTTGGCAGATTCGCCATAGCATCAAGACCATTGATGACCTGAGGCGCACGCTGCCCATGGACCACGACGCGTTGTCATGGCTGAACGAAAATTTTACCAATGCCGACTTACCGTTTTCGGTAACACCGTATTTTGTCTCGCTCATGAGTGGCAGAAAAAAATGCCCTATCTTTGCGCAGGTAATTTCGAGCCAGCAAGAATTGGTGAGCGACCCTATGGATCGACGCGATCCGCTTGGCGAGGAGGAGCGGCAAAAGGTTCCCCATTTGGTGCATCGCTATCCAGATCGTGTGTTGTTTTTGGCGACCGATCGATGCGCGAGCTATTGTCGCTTTTGTACGCGTAAGCGCTGGGTAGGGCAGGGCCCGACGCCGGTGCGCGATCAGCATGACGACGCATTTAATTACATTGCGCAGCATGAACAAATTAAAGAAATCATATTTTCCGGCGGCGATCCGTTTTTGCTTGCTAATGAACGCTTGCATGAATTGCTGATGCGAGCGTTTGCTATTGGCCATATCGATATGGTGCGATTTCACACACGCATGCTCTCGTTTGCGCCGATGCGCGTCGACGAGGGCTTGGCTGATGTGCTGAGTCAATTTAGTCCGATCTACGTCGTCACGCACTTCAATCATCCGCGTGAGATTACTGAAACAACGAAGTCATCTATTGCGCTCTTGCAACGCAGTGGGGTGATTGTCCTCAATCAATCGGTGTTGTTAAAGGGCATCAATGACGACGAAGAGGTCCTCAAAGAACTCTTTCGTCTTCTCGTCAAAATAAAAATTCGTCCTTACTATTTGCATCAATGTGATGTCATTCATGGTTCGCGTCATTTTCGTGTTCCGCTTGCGCGCTCGCTTGAGATCGTCGACAAACTGCGAGGTCATATCTCAGGTCTGTGTATGCCCACACTCGTGATCGATATCCCTGGTGGTCATGGCAAAGTGCCGCTCAGCAAGAATCCTATCGTTCGTGAAGACGACAACTATCTCTACCTGCAAGGCTTTGCGGGCGGGGTTGCAGCGTATCCAAAAGACTAGTGGGGCGAGTTATAATGCCAGGCGAAGGGCCTTGCCCGTCATCGCGTGATAGAGGCTCTCATTTGGTAATACTGTTTTGATGTAATCGCGTGTTTGCTTAAACGGTATGCGTTCAACGAAGAGTTCTGTCGGCAAATGACCAAAAAGATCTAACCACTTTTGCACTTGATGAGGGCCAGCATTGTAGGCGGCCACCACCAAGTGTGGATTGCTAAACTGGCGTTGCAGTGTCGCGACGAAAAGCGCGCCGAGTTCAATAGACACCTGCGGATCTTTCAATTGCTCTCGATCAAATTGATCAAGTGCTACGCGCGCCGCAAGATCTTGGGCAACGAAGGGCATCATCTGCATGAGGCCAATGGCCCCGCGAAAACTCACGGCATTTTCTAGGAAGCCACTTTCAGCTTGGATGATCGCGTAGAGCAAGTTCTTGTTCACATCATATTTGCGACTCACTTGATCGACGAGGCCGCCATAGGGCATGGGATATGACGAGCGAATTGTCGTCGACGCATTCAGTTTCCCCGCAACAATGTTGAGCTCGGGTTTGATCATGTGCGAGCGTTGCCACGCGTCGTGATAGAAGCCAAGGTGCTGCAGCATCGCAAGCTTGTCGTTCTGTGAAGCGGTAGATACCATCACCAAATCGCGCGCATCTTCTTTAAAGCCGAGGTGAAACAAGATGAGCGCATTCTTTGAGGCGCTTTCTTCGCCAATCTTGGCAAGCTTGGATAGTGCATCAGGCGCGATTGGTTGGCCTGCAAGTTCCGCCATGCCGACGGTTTGACGTGCGAGCAACACGTAATAACTTGGTCGCTTTTTGTTGCCGAG
>CAZRSD010000287.1:0-2222 GCA_964602645.1 uncultured Myxococcales bacterium | reverse complement strand
CCGTGTTAAATCCTCGCGCTGCATACATCGATCTAATCGCTTTCGCGTGATCAACGGAGCATGCCACTCCAATCAGTTGATGATGCGTTCCGGTCTTTCGTGCCTCTTCAAGTTTTTCTAGACTGTTATCTACGATTGTTTGATTGCAAACATCTGACAATGCAATGCCACGACTAAACCAATCCTGCTCCTTCATCTTTAGAACTTCTTCCAAAGTGTACGTTTTTGTTTGTCCTCTAGCAGTAAACGTTAGTTCAGAAGGGGCTGCGTACCATGCCTTGATATTTTTGATGTATCCGTTAAACGTCGCTTTCTTAAACGGATAGCGATAGATCAATTCGCCATCTAGTTCTTGATTATCACTCCTAAACGGAGTTGCCGTCATATTCAAAATTCTCGCTTCGCTGAAATACTCGACCACTTTCTTCCAGCTATTGGCTGGTGAGTGATGCGCTTCATCGACTATAATCAGATCGAAAAAGTCGGTGGGGAATTTAGCAAGCCACTTCTCAGGATTAGTTGCGAGTTGTTGGACGTTAGAAATGACAATATGTGATTTTTCACATACTGAAATATTTCCGGTATCTAAAGTACAGGCGAAGGGCCCACCTAGCATGTCCTTCTCTTCTAAGATTCTTCTCTTTCTCCAAAAGCACTTTTGCCGATTCGTAATATCAAAAGACTCAAACAGGCCAGTTTTAATTGTTAGATTTGGAGCGATTACTAGCACTCGTCCGCGAGCTACTCCGAACGGTGCAAGAGCAGCAATCCCAGACTTTCCGCAACCGACTGGGATTTGAATGATCGCTGTCTTTTTCCCTGCCTTAAAATAATCGTAGAGCGCCTTATATGCTTCAACTTGAGGCTCTCTGAGCAATGGATTTTCATCGATCTGTGCTTCAGTTTCGAGGAAGAACGATTTAACGGACTTATTGCTTGCAGCAATCCAATTGTCGAGAGCTTCTTTTTTAAAGAGCCACTTACTGCCCACTTTATTCGCCGGAATGCCCCCATCACGCGCAAGGGTATAGAGCACCGTTTTCCCCATTTGCAGATACTTCGCGGTCTCTTCTACTGACATCCAATCACTCATAAGCCTTTCCCTCGCAGTATTTGATACCAAATGATATCATATGATAGATAGCACTGCAACTATTTCCAGCATCGATTTTTATAGCTCAGCAATAAATGCCCGACATAATCATAGAGCCTTAGGCCGTCTCAGATGCGGACTTTGTACGCGGTTTGACGTAACCGGTTATCTTCAGAGCTTTTCCAAAGAAGATCGATAGACATTGATGAGGAAACACATATATCCATATTAGCGAAGCTATTCTGGTTCGAAAGTGAATTGCTCTTCTTTGACCGTCACGTGCTTAATATCCTCCCACGGCGAAAGCGTGACTCCACCAAGAGCATTGGTAACTGCCTTCAGATACTTTTCATATCTTATCTTAGCCGAAGCAACTGCGCGCTCGCGCTGGTCGGTTGGCACCTCTGGATTATTGGTAAGCCACATCCGAACAAAGAAAGATTGGGACTCGGCGATTACGGTGCAGCTATCGAGAACAGCGCGGAGCTGCCGGTCAACACGATTGAGTCGTTCCGCGACCATTGCGTCCTTGGCAAGCTGAATGTCTGGATCGTAACGGTCTTTAAGCGCTGTCATTATAATGCTCTGCTGGGTGACTCCGCGACGTGATGCTTCCTCACGGATCCGATCATCAATTTCCTTATTTATTCTTAGTGTGACCTTCACGGTACTGAACTTTTTTCTGTTCTTACGCATAGTGGTCCTCAAATAAAATTCTCGTCATCTTGGTTCACTTCAAAAACCATCGAATCCTTCCAATGATGATCGTGAACACCTGGCCGATACGGGTACCTCCCTTCAGTCGGAAGAATTGGGGGCGCTAAGATGCGAGAGGTGAAGTCGGGATTTGTATAGTACCTAATCTTTTTTGCTCGAATGGGTCGGAAGCCCGCAACAAAGACTAGTTCATCTGAATGTGGGAGTTCCATCACCTCACCTGGAGTCATAAGCGGTCTTGCTGTCTCTTGGTCTGAAACCATGACGTGGCCTAGCCACGGAGCAAGTCTGTGTCCGGCATAGTTTCTCTGCTGATGAATCTCCGTTTTTTGACCGAGCATCCTTGAGATGACTTCGGCGGTCTCAATTGTGTTCGGCGCAAAGAGAACCCGCACATGCGTGTTATCTAAGA
>CAZRSD010000286.1:0-2226 GCA_964602645.1 uncultured Myxococcales bacterium | reverse complement strand
TTTTCATCTCTTGACCGTAACCGATCAAAAGCCCTTCTTTGATAATCTGCCACTGCATGTTGGCATGGAATTTCGTTTAATCGGCAGTAAAATTCTTGGCATGAACATCACGCGCGGCTATTTTTGTCATGATCTCGAAGAGACCTTGAGCACACTGCGACCGAAAGATGCATTTATCGCGATTGCGCGGCTCAATTTGTCTTCGCCCATCTTTTATCAGGCGGCGCTCTACTCGGCGTATACGAGACTCGCCAATCGCGCATTTCAGCCCGAGCACCTCGCATTTTTTACCGTGGCCATGGAGTTTTCGCGCATCGCGCACCAGCTTCTCGTCATAAAAAACGTGCTCCATTGTTTAAAACTGCACACGCTCGCCGAAATTGTTATCGACTGCGAGGAAATTTTGCGGCCACCGTGTCGAATAATGAATCGCTGCCGTTCCCCTGAGGATCCGCTCGTGAGCGCGCTTGCAACGAGCGAACTTAATGACATCATCACCGATGCCTACGCGCGCGCGGAAGAACTTGCCTTCGCCATCAGCCTCGAGCCAAAAATTCGCGCAGCCTTGCAACGCAAAGCTGTCATTTCGATGACGCAGGCTGGCTCCATGGGGCTTACTGGTTCATATTTGCGTGCAAACCAAGAGCTCTACGATCTTCGTCGACAATCGCTTTATGGCTTGCCGTATGAAAAGCCGCCACGAATTTCTATTGGTGAAGGTGGTGATGCATGGACGCGATTTTCGCTACGCCCCATGGACATGCTCGCAAGCCTCAAGTGGATCAAACACAGGCTATTGCAGACCGAAAGCGCGATCACTGAGCTTAAGCCTCTCGTCATCGACGATGATTTTTGCACGTTCGACGCAAAGAATGAGCTTGCCTTTGGTGAAATCGAAAGCGCCGAGGGAGATTTGAAGATCAGCATCTTTATGGCACCAAATGGCACGCCGCTTTTTCGCATCCGCACGCCTGCCTACTTCATCGCGCAAGCCATACCCCAAATGCTTTCGCATCTTGATCTTGCCGACGTTGCGGTATTGTTATTTTCTATGGGCATTAGCGCCGAAGAAATTGACACATAAAAAACGCATGGCGTTGCGACATTTTAAGGACCGAGGAGTAAGCCAAAAATCATCGCCACGCCATGCGTTAACTAACCGCTCACGCCGAAGCTATCGCGTATAGGTTTTGCGATCTGGCAATTTTGTCCGGTACAACTGCACCGTGGATCTTCTTCGCCAAAACACTCGCCTACAATGCAATTGGCTCCTGAACATGCGCAGGATTTCGAAGTCTTATTACAAATTACAACGCATTTTTCGCCCGAGCACGAGCAATCGCCACCCGGAGCGCATTCCAATAAACCGTTTGCCTTGTCGCTCTCGCACGTTTCATTGTCTTTGCAGGTTTTCACCGCCACGCTTAGGCACCCTTGACCTTGGCAACTGCACGCGGCACCCTCAACACAGAAGACATTGCAGCCCCGTCCTTCACAGGCACAGGTGGCTTTTTCGGCGCAAATCGTAAGACACTCTTCGCCTCGACAACTGCAAAAGCCGCCAACGCCGCATTGTACATTGCAGTCTTTCTCGTCGCAGCTGCAACGTGCACCATCAGCGCACGTGTTGTGATTCATAACCTGACAGTCTTTGCCAGTGCATCCGCATGAGGCTGAGCCTTTGACACAATCGATGCTGCATTGTGTGCCGGAACAAGCACACGTCGAGCCACTGCTGCACATGATGCGGCATTTGTCGCCAGAGCAATTGCAAGTATTTTTGTCGTCGCAGATTAAGGCACAGCGCTCTTGATCACAGGAACAGTCTTTGCCGGGTTCGCAGTTAGTAAGATTACTTTTTTGTGCAGTGACAACCTTAGTATCTTCTTTGCAATCGCTAACGCCGTTTTTGCAATCTACTTGGCTCGCTTGTATTTCTCCATCTGTCGGCGATGAAACTGATTTTGAGCACGAAGATATTCCACATAATAACAAAGCTATGATTATCGATTGCCTAAGATACTTTTTCATGGGATCACTCCACAAAACCAGTTTCCTAATCAGACTACTCGCTTCACAGCTGTTACGACAATTTCCTCCAGCACTCAGCATCACCAATTACACTATCATGCTGACAACATTTTTGTGCTTGGGATTAATTTTCGAGGAAAATCTACAGCGCATCCCAACTTGCTAGTCAGAAAAATTAGCACCTAATTATGTCGA
>CAZRSD010000285.1:0-2232 GCA_964602645.1 uncultured Myxococcales bacterium | reverse complement strand
ACTACGACAAAATTGAAGCAACCGACCGCATCTCGATTATTGGCCTCGACAAACTCGCACCACATCAAAAGGTGACGGTCATCGTGACGCACGCGAATGGCAAAAAAGACGAACTTCGCTGCACGCACACGCTGTCGCCAGCGCAAATCGAGTGGTTTAAGGCGGGCTCTGCACTCAACGCATTGTCAAAGAAAACATCTTAGAGCTGCTTTTAAAGAGCTATGTCGTTGACAACGAGCGAAAATGCAAGATCGTTATCGGCAAAGAGCTGCAAAAGATGGCCATGCTCATTGTTGCGGTGGCCTATAGCAAGTTGCTGCTTAACGTGGACGGCACGAAAGAACGTCGCTTCGATATCACACGTAGTCGCGATCTCATGTTCCTTCATGATGTATTCAAGGCCAAGCGCCATGAGCATGACGGTAGGAACAGTCACATCACGGCGCCCCATCAGCTGCGCAAGATCTTGATCGTAGAGCGCGCTGTTATCTTCACCAAGCGCTTTGAAAAATGCCTTGATTGCTGACGACGTCACCGACGGATACGCACCATCATGTGAAAGGTTGGCGTCTTGTACAGGCTTAAAGAACTGACGGCGGCCCCGCACAAAGTAACGCACGGTAACCGTACAACTACGCTCGTCGGCAAGTTTAAGATTTTGCGAAAGACAGATCGTGTCATTCTCAACATCGCGAACCAGCACGGCATGGTTCGCCGTAAGATGAGGGCGCATGGCAATATCAACGCTTATGATTTGCAATCGTTCAAGCGAAATGCCCGAACCTTGCGCAAGAAGCGGTGCACATAATGATGACATTTTCTTCACGAGATCTTGAGGCCACTGATGATGCATAGAATTCATTTAACCGCTATCAAGGTTTTTTTATATAACACTGATTAATCGTGGCATAGATTTGCACAACGATTAGAACCTGTCAATCGCGCGCACTTCGGCCCCGTTAGCGCATCACGCGATGTTGGCCTTTGATACAAACAATTGTGCAATTGCTGGCAGCTCAACTAGTTTTTCGTCGTGATAAACCACGCCTATCCCGCAGATTTTCGACATCGCGTAGCTTATGAGACTTTTCTTCAACCCATTTCATTATTTTTTGCTATAAGTCCCTCATGACTTACATGGCCTTCACCGCATTCATCGTAACCGTTCATCATTTGTCGACAATGCTTGCTCTCATAGTCGCCGCCATATTGAGCGTCATCGCCTATTGGTTTTTCGCGCGTGGGAGAAAACACCGCGTACTCATTGCTTTGGTAGGATGCCTCGTTTCGTTCGTGCTTGGCGTATTGTTTGCTGAAACGCTCTTTCAACGCGCACCGCTAAGCTTAGAAATTGTGCAAGCAGGCGGTTAAACGCTCGTGGGCAGTGGGTGAAAAAACATCATTTCGTCGTCGCCAAACCGCGCTTTGCCATCGCACGAGTAGGTTTGCATGATCAATGCGTGCAAGTTTGGGATAGCTGGACCATCGGCATTAAATGCATGACGCGCACGAAACCAAATTATTTCATCGATTAATTGCTGCTCAAGCAACGCCGTAAACAATCGCGGTCCAGCCTCGACAAAGACTAACGTGAACAGAAGCTCACCCAATTTGTGCAGCGCCATTTTTAAATTGATACCTGCGCTATCTGCATCAACACCGATAATTTCTAGGTTATGCTCTGGCAGTGCTTGCGAAATACTCGTTGCTATTTCGTGCGGCACGAGCATCAAAGAACGCCGAGATTCTCGTTTACAGAGCTTTACCTGTGGAGGGATTTGCCCATGCGCACTCACGATGACTGATGCAGGCTGCTGCCCATGGCCGCGATCGCCAATGCGTGAGGTCAGTTCAGGATCATCGATGCGTACCGTGCTGCCACCCACCATAATCGCGTCACTGCCACGACGCATGGCGTGCACGACAGCATCAGCCTCGCTACCGGTTATCTTCGTGCGTACGCCAGCGCCGCGGGCGAAAAAACCGTCAGCAGAGGTCGCGATTTTCACAACGACATAGGGGCGTTTGCGCACAACCCACGACGCAAACGGCGCAAGCATGGCATGTGCCATGTCGCGCAACATCGGATGTTCAATCTGCACGGTTTCGATGCCAGCATCGCGCAGCACGTGGAGACCACGGCCACACACTTTGGGATTTGGATCGACCGCGCCATACACAACGCGGATGATGCCCGCATCAATCACCGCATTCGCGCATGGCGACGTGCGA